>CAYMPC010000031.1:0-12972 GCA_964392465.1 uncultured Methanosarcinales archaeon
GCCCTAAATGCAATAAATTTATGAATAAAATAAAAAAATCAGATATTATTATTGATGTTTGCCCACATTGCAAAGGAATGTGGCTTGATGATAAAGAGGTTGATAAGTTAATTCAAATAAGGGAGGAAAATAAAGATGGCAAAAAAAGTAGCAAAAGAACAAAAAAAGAGAATAAAATTCCAACATGGGTTTTTGTTGCTGGCGGGATACTTGCTGTAATTTTAATAATAGCTTTTTGGATAGGAGGAACTTATAATTCATTAGTAGGGATGGATGAAAGCGTAATGAATGCATGGGGAAAAGTACAATCTGCTTATCAAAGAAGAGCTGATTTAATCCCTAATTTAGTTGCAACTGTTAAAGCATATAGCGATTATGAGGGAGAAGTATTGACAGAAATAACAAATGCAAGAGCATCTATAGGAAAAGCTGCAACACCATCAGAACTTGCTGCTGCTGATCAAGAGTTAAATTCTGCATTATCAAGATTATTGGTTGTTGTAGAAAATTATCCTAACTTAAAAGCAAATGAAAATTATCTTGATCTACAAGTTCAGTTAGAAGGAACAGAAAACAGGATTAAAGTTGAAAGAGACCTATATAACAATGCAGTAAGAGAATTTAATGTAAAAGTAAGAACTTTTCCTTCAAATATTGTCGCAGGAATGTTCAACTTCCCACAGAGAGATTACTTTGAAGCAGCAGAAGGAAGCGAAAATTCTCCTAATGTAGGAGACTTATTCAGCGAAGAGTAAGCTTTTTCTTTTTTTATTTTCCTTTTATTATATTAGAGAGAGTTTATGTAAACTACAATTGTTCTATGAAGAATTATTTTTATTTACTAGATTCTCTTTATATATAAAAATAGATATTTTTATTTAGAGATATAGTTTATGTTTTATTATTAAGTAGTAACAAAACAGATATATTTAAATATAACGACCTGTACTCCCTATATTTACCTATTAAATAATTAATATAAAATGGGGGAATAAAAATGAAAAAATTTGTTTTACTAGTATTGTTTTTGGTATTTGCTATTGTGTTCAGTATGGACGTAGAAGCTTATGCTTGTTCTGGATCATGTGAAAGCGGATCTCAATGTAATGCTGCAGGCACTCCTGCTGAAGGAAAAATGTGGTCATGCCGATTAGTAAGTGGAAGCTATCAATGTGTCCAAGATCCTACTAATGATGGGGGCAGTAGATGCTATTTATCTTGTAATCCTTATGGTTGGTTCCCTTGTGGTTGTGATGTATCTGGTTGTGAATCAAGATGTGAAAATCAGTATGCTAATTCTCCTGGTCATCATACAAGAACAGAAATTTGCTCAAACTGTGGTCAAGAGTTTACTTGTGGATGCGACATTCCTCAACCTCCTTATTGCGGAGATAGCAAATGTAATGACGGATCTGGAAAAACTTGTGAGCCTGATGGCAGCACTAAAGATATGAAATGTGTCAATAATGTTTATACTGGAGATTTATCAAATGGAGTATGTAGAACTTCTGGCGATTATGCTTGTACTTATTGCGGAGATGGTATTAAACAATCTGGCGCAGGTGAACAGTGCGATGATGGGAATAGAGTTAATGGTGATGGTTGCTCTGCTACATGCGAAATAGAAGAAGACGAACCTTACTGCGGAGATAGCATCTGCAATGATGGCTCTGGAAAAACTTGTGAACCTAATGGATTAACAGAAGATATGTCATGCCAATCTGAAGCTGATATATACTTACCAGAGGGAACATGTAGAACAGAAGGAGAATATGCCTGTACTTATTGTGGAGATAGTATTGTTCAATCTGGTGCAGGAGAAGAATGTGACGATGGAAATGATATTGATGATGATGACTGCTCTAATACATGTAAAGCTTACCAAATCCCAGAATTTAACACATTAACTTTTGGTGTTGCTATTATTATAGCAGGACTTGGTTTAGTTATATTAAGAAGAAGATAAATTTAATTCTTTTTTCTTTCTTTTTTTAAAGCAATCTTAAATTCCAAAAACAAAACATTATTAAAGAGAAATCTAAATAAAATATTGTATGAGCTTTTTAGATACTTTAAATAACCTTAATCCTTTCAAGAAAAAAGATGAATTTTCTTTTTCTTCCTTAGACCAACAAAATCATGATCTTGGCCATCCTAATTTCCAGCAGGGAAACAATATGGATTTTGCTCAGCCTAATCTTGATAGTTCTCCAGACTTCAACAGCGGAAGTTTTTCAGCAAATCCTCCTAACTCCCAAATGCCAATGGATGATCACAGAATGACTATGCCTTTAGGAGAAAGTGTTAGACAAACAAGAATATCTGCAATGTATGGAAATGATCAATCTCCTCATGAAATCCATGAAACAAGAGATCATAATCCCTTGCAAAAAGATCTTGAGTTGATTTCTTCAAAATTAGATTATCTAAAAGCAAGTTTAGATGCAATTAACCAAAGGCTTGTTAATTTAGAGCACTTAGCAAGACAAGACAATGAAAATAATAACAGAAGATGGTAATTAGGTAAAAAATTTGCTCTTTTTTTTTAATACTTTTTTGATTAGTCTTTAAAAATAGATATAATAAAACTAAGATACCCTCCTACATAAAACATTGCTGTAATCATCATAAAAATCAAATAAAAAAAAACATTATAATATAGTTGATAAGATATAAATTCTGAGATTACTGCTTGGTTAAAAAATAATATGCTTGTGAAATAATAGTAAACATAAATACCAAAAAAGCCAATGCTAATAATACTAATTATAAAAAATAAGATATCTTTTATCAATCCAATATTGGATAGAATTAATACAAAAATAAATATTAAACTAGAAATAATTAAAGAAGTCACAATAGAATTCCCTGAATTCAAAATAGACTGTGTCTGGATGTCTGCTCCAAGAAGATATCTTGTTTCTGAAAACAAGCTTGTTATTTTATAAGTAGGCAAAAACCTCATGTATATTAAACAAGCAAAAAACAATGCCAATAAAATATTAGGAAAAATCATTGACTCCTTTTTTTCTTTTACATGATTAATATATATTATATACCAAATAAAACCAGGAAACAATATTAAAAATAAAGCACCTATTGTGTTAAGAATATACCCTAAAACTAAAAATATCTGCATGCCATTATCTGTTACAATCTCTTTATCTAGGCTAAATAATTGAAAAAAAGACATATGTGCATCTTCTTTAAGGCCTTCAAAACTATAGGAAGATTCCAATCCTAAATTATAAGGAATAATAAAAGAGCCTAAATCACTGATAAGATGAAGTACAAGCATAGCACTTATTCCCAAAAATATTGTTTTTTTAGAATGAAACAATCCTATAAATCCCTCTGTTATACTTTCAACAAAGTCTGTTATTTTAAATAAGGTGTACTCAACATCCATAGATTTTCCAAATCCATGAAATTTAAAGATATACAAGAAAATTGCAATCAAAATAAGAGGTGCATCAAGCACTTTTGTAAACCACTCTGTAATAAGATTAAAGAAAATAAGGTAAAAACCAATTAATACAAAAAAACTACTAATAAACTTAGTTAGTTTTTTAGTTTTATTATCTTCATGAAGCGCATTAAGGATACTTGGTTCTATAATATTAAGCCTAAATGCTGCATAGATAGAAATAAGCACTAAACCAAATGTTCCCATATAAAATGCTATTTGCTCGATACTACCTGTTGCTAAGAAACATATAAAAGGTGCCAAAAACCTAGTATCTTGTTGCTGACAAATACCTTCTTCAAGTTCTATATTATAACCTTCCTGAATTATAATTCTACTAAATTCAACAAACTTGTTTGTTATAAGCAAAAAATAAAAAACCAACAATAAAAGATCAAGAAGTTTATTTTTTTCTCCAAAAAATATTTCAGTAAGGCTTGATTTATATAATACATAACCCAGTCCTGCCATTGAAACAACAATATCTATAAGGTCAAAAAACTCACGATAAAGGCCTATTCCCTCAAAAATATGAATAAAACCAAAAAATTGTAGTAATTTTGTAACTATAAGATAAACAAGGATAAAATCTTCTATCATCCGTTCTAATCTAGACTCTGCCATCTAAATCTTATTCATAGAAACTAGTATAAATAATTTGTTAATTACTAATGAAGAATTATAAAAAGATTATAATTAAAAATATTAAACACAACCTTTATAAAATTTTTAATAATCAACATATTCAATGATTAAAAAAGACAAAATAATAAAAATCCTTAAGACAATTACAGATCCTGAGCTAGGAATAGATGTTTATAATCTTGGATTGATTTATGATGTAAAAATTGACAAAAGCACAGTAAAGATAAAAATGACCTTTACTACACCTATGTGTCCATATGGTCCTATGCTTATGGATATGATAGAAAGTGCAATAAAAGATAAGATAAAAGAGGTTAAATCTGTTAAGATAGAGATTGTTTTTGAGCCTCCGTGGCAGCCAAGCGATGAATTAAAAATGATGTTTGGTGTTTAAACTTTTTCTTTAAAAGTTATCAAAAATCGAAAAGTATTTAAATAAGCTATAATATATTAGTATATAAAAAAGTATACTAATTGCTTGAGAGTTTAAAAAGAGGGTGTATAAAATGCTGCTGAGAAAACCTGGATTGGACAGTTTAGTGATAAGGGACTTAGACGGAAGAGTTCTCTCTGTTATAGAAGAAAAAGAGAATCCTTTCATAAGAATGTAATTTTTACATTCATTGTCCTTTTTCTAAACTATTTCTAATTTTTTGTTCAAAATTTAAATGATAAAAAATATTTGTGTCTCTTATTAAAAAATTATAACAAATAGGAAAATACTCTTTTTATAATAAATTAAGAAAAAAAATTAAAATCATATCTTCAAACTAACTACTTTACTTATACCATGCTCATTCATAGAAACGCCATATAGATTGTCAGCTTCAGAAATAATACCATCATTATGACTAATTACAACATACTGTGCTTTTGCTATATATTGTCTAACTAGCTGCGCTAATTTCTCAGAATTTCTTTTGTCAAGAGCAGCATCAACCTCATCTAAAACATAAAAAGGAGCTGGCTCATGATCCTGGACAGCAAATAGGAAAGCTAGTGCTGTCATTGTCTTTTCTCCTCCAGATAAGCTTCTTATGTCAAGGAATTTTTTTCCTGTCAATCTAACCTTTATAGTTAGTCCTCCATCAAAAACAGTCTCAGGCATCTCTAATTCTAAGGTTGCCTCTCCTTTTGAAGATAATGAATTAAATTTCTGCTTGAAATTATTATTTATAACATCATAGGTATTCATAAATAAATATTTCTTCTTAGTTTCAATTTCATTCATCATAACTAAAACATCTTCTCTTTCCTTAACTAAAGTTGTTTTTTTCTCGTGGACCTCTTTATATTCTTTTTCAACAGCATCATAAATCTCTAATGCTCTCATATTAACTGCTCCTATATCCTGCACCATCTTTTCAAATTCCCATATCTCTTTTTTTATAGCTTCTTCATCTTTATCCTTGAAAACAGGCACTCCCTCATACTGCTTATATTCTTCCTTAACGCCTTCTAGTTCTGCTGTCACTTTTGCATTATCAAGAGAAATATTATTTATCTTCATTTCCTCATTTCTTTTAGATTCTTCTTTTTTATACAATTTACTCTCAATTTCTGTTATATCCCCATTAATTTTATCTCTCTTTTTGAAAAGCTCTTTAAATTTAGAATAAAATTCCTTCTGCATCTCATCCTTTATCTTTAATTCTTTTTCCTGAGACTTAATTAATTTAGAAAGATCCTCTTTTTCTTTTCTGAAATCACTATCTTCTTTATCATGTTGTTTTAAAATTTTTTTTGTATTATTTAATTCAGGAGTTAATATTGTATTTATCTGAACATCTATGTTCTTAATTTCTGCAGTTGTTTTTATTATTTCTTCCTTAAGTTCTCCTTTCTTCTGCTCAAAATTATTTAGCTCTGCAACCAGACTTGGGTTTTTTAAAGCATTTATTTTTTCACGAAGATTCTGCTTTGACATTTTCGCTTGCGCCAATTCAGAATTTGCCTTTACAATTTCAGCCTGGATTTTTTTCAAATCAAGTTCAATCTCTTCAACTTTATTTTCAAATTCTTTTTTCTGATTTTTTGAAACATCCATATCAGAATCTTCTATATGCAATGATTTTTCTATCTTAAGTATTTCTGCCTCTAATTCTGCTTTCAAGTGCCTTAATCTTGTTATTGATTCCTCATTCTCATTTTTCCTTTTTTCAAGTGTTGATACTATATTTTCTAAATCTGCATCTTCTTTTTCCAGTTTTTCTATTTGAATAATAATCTCTTTTTCCTGGAAGCCTATTGTTTCTTTTTTTCTGAAGCCACCATGCATTGCTCCGCTAGTCTCTGTTAAGTCTCCATCTAAAGTAACCATCCTGAATTTTCCTATTCCAATCTGTCTTGCCACTTCAATATTATCCACAACAAGAGTATTCCCAAAAACATATGAAAAAACATTTTTGAACTGAGGATCAAATTTGATTAAGTTAATTGCCAACCCTCTAACTCCATTTTTTCCTAAAACTGCTTTAATATCATGAGATTCCATTGCTCCTTTAATTTTGTTTAAAGGAAGAAAAGAACCAATACCAAACCTATTCTTCTTCAAATAATTAATACATTCTGCTCCTGTTGCATCATTATCCACAACAATGCTCTTTATTCTTGGACCTGCAGCAACTTCTAAGGCAGTAGCATATTCAGAGCTTACTTGTCCTAAACTTGAAACAGTTCCATAAATCCCTTTTAATCTCTTTTTTAATTCTAAAATTCTTTGCAGAGCAATATCTCCTGAGTGGCTTTCTTGCATTCCTGCCTGCTTTGCGCTTATCTTTGCCAACTCTTCTTTTATTCTAATTGACTTTGCTCTTGCATTGGATAATTGCGCAGTAATAGAAGAATCTTCATTCAATCTTGTATTGAGCTCAAGAGTTGATTTTTTGAACTCCTGTCTCATCTGCTTTAATCTCTCTATCTCTTTCTGATTCTCTTTTTTAACTTCGAGAACCTTTGTTATTTTTTCATCTGCAGTTTGTATCTGATATTCTAGCTTATCTTTCTCTCTTACCAATGTCTGCTGTTTTTCTCTTAATGACTGTATTTCAACTAATTTTTGCTCTGCTTTTTTATCAATTTCCTCAATATTTTTTTCAAGGTCAGCAGAATCTTCTAACTTATGTTTTGATTTAAACTGAGAAATCTTTGCTTCAATCTTTTCAGTTTGATCTTTTTTATCACTAATCCCTTTTTCATATGTCCTTTTTTCTATATTTAACCTGGAAATCTTTTCATCTATATCTGTAACACTCTGAGTAAGTTGCGCTTTTCTTTCAGCTATCTTAACTAATTCATTCTCAAGTGAACTTATCCTCGAACTGTTTGTTCCTATAGACACTCTCAATTCTTCAATCAGTTTTTGAATCCTTATCTGATCTTTATCTCCCTTTTCTTCTATCTCTTTATTTATTTTATTTATCTGCTCTTTTTTTTCTTCCCTTTCTTTTTTATAACCATTTATCTCTTCTTCAATTTTTTTTATTGCCGCTCTTTTTGATTCTATATCTTTCTCAAGCCCCTGTTTCTTTTTTTCTTTATCTTTAAGTCTTATATTAAGTACTGTCGCTTTATTTCTCTTAATGTTTTCATCTAATTCTTTAAATTTTAATGCTTGATTTCGGTCTTTTTTTAATTCTTTAAGATATACTTCTCTCTCTGCAAGAATAATATCTGCCTCTTTTAGCCTTTCTTCAACTTTATTTAGCTCATTAATTGCTTTCTGCTTTTTCTCTTCATAAATAGAAATACCTGCTATCTCTTCTATTATCTGTCTTCTCTCTAAAGGGCTCATCTCTACAATCCTAACAATGTCTCCTTGAAGAACTATATTATAACCATCTGGATTTATTCTTGCATTAGACAATAGCTCCACTACCTGGTTCCTATTCATTGTTTTATCATTAATCTTATAGATACTCATTCCTGATTCTTTAACTGTCCTGCTAACCTTAATCTCTTTTGTATCTAAAGGAAAAACTTTATCGCTATTATCAAAAAAGATTGCAACTGTCGCTTCTTTTGACGGCTGTTTTGTTTTTCCTCCGTTGTAAATCAAATTTGCTGTTTTTTCTGCTCTTAGTGATTTGGAGGAAGATTTTCCAAGAACAAAACATAATGCATCAAGAACATTAGATTTACCAGAACCATTTGGTCCAAGAATACAATTAAACCCCTCTCCAAAAGTAAGTTCTGTCTTCAGTGCAAAACTCTTAAAGCCCTGCATAATAAGCTTAGTTATTTTCGTCAAATTAACGCTCCCCTTTTTCTCTATAATGTTTTTTTTCTAAAAAATATTGAAAAGTATATCTTTTACTAATTAAGGGGGTTTTTATATTTTACTGTTAAATTTTATAATAAAGTATCAGCAAAGTTCCTCTTCAATTCTCACTAATTGGTTATATTTTGCCAGTCTTTCGCCTCTACATGGCGCACCTGATTTAATCTGTCTCACTCCCAAACCAACAACAAGATCTGCAATAAAGGAATCTTCTGTTTCCCCTGATCTATGACTTACCATAACTTTCCAGTCATTGCCCAATGCTAATTTTGCTGCCTGAATAGCCTCAGTAACTGTTCCAATTTGATTTATTTTCAAAAGTAAGGCGTTGCAAGCATTTTTTTCCAAGGCTATCTTAATTCTTTCTGTATTTGTCACAAGAAGGTCATCTCCTACAACTTGAATTCCTGCTTTCTCCATAAATTTACTCCATGAATTCCAGTCGTCCTGTGCAAAAGGATCTTCTATCGAAATAATTGGATATTTTTTTATAAAAGTATAATACAATTCAGCTAGTTTCTCTCCAGTAATACCTTCCTCTGCTATTAACTTCTCTTTTTCTTTTTCATTTAGGGTTTTTCTTCCTAAAAGATATTTGCCTTTATAGAAAAATTCTGATGCAGCACAATCCATTGCAATTTTTACCTTCCCTTGATATCCTGCATCATTTATTGATTTCAAAAGGATTTTAAGCGGTTCTTCATTATCTTTTAGAGGTGGTGCGAACCCTCCTTCATCCCCTACATTAACTGCATCTGCGCCATATTTTTCTTTTAGATTTTTTTTAAGAAAATGATATACCTCTGACCCTATCCTTAATGCCTCTTTAAATTCTTTTACCTGAGGTACAATCATATATTCCTGCAAATCTAGTGAATTGCCTGCATGCGCTCCTCCATTAATAACATTAAAATAAGGAATAGGAAGACTTATTTTTTCAGTCTCTGAAATCTGCCGAATATATTCATAGAGAGGAATATTTTTTGATTTTGCTCCTGCCCTGCAAACTGCCATACTTACAGCAAGAATTGCATTAGCACCTAATTTCTGCTTATTTTTAGTCCCATCGAGATTAATCATCATCAGATCAATAAATTTCTGCTGGGTTACTTCTAATCCTGTTATTTTTTGGGCAATCTTCTTATTTATATTTTCAATAGCTTTTTGAACGCCTTTTCCATTATATCTTTTTTCCCCATCTCTTAATTCAAGAGCTTCATGTATTCCAGTAGATGCTCCAGAAGGAACACTTGCCCTGACTGAAAAATCTTCAGTAAATAAATCAACTTCAATAGTAGGATTTCCTCTAGAATCAAGAATCTCACGTGCTTTAATTTTTGTAATATCTGGCATTAATCCACCCTTTTTTTATGTTTTTAGATATAATCTCTAAATAAAAACATTTCTAAGATATTTATAAGATTTTTGTTACTTACTAATGGTAAAAATGAAAAAGTTTATAAATACAAAAACTTCTCTCTCATTTATGTTTCAAGATTCAAAAAAAAAGAGCATAGAAACTGGCGTAGATAGGCTTTTCTCAATAATCCAGTCAAAAAATATAATCTGCCTTACTGATCTTGCTAAAGAATTAAACGTAGATAAATCAACAATAGAACACTGGTGTGAAGTATTAGAAGAAAAAGGAGTTATAAAAATAAGATATTCCTTAAAAGACAAGTATTTAATGACTCCCGACTATTTCAAAATTTCTAACTGCAAAACAGCAGCCATAAAAGATTTAATTTCAATGAATCTTGACTACTTAAAATTAAATAAAGAAGAGAAAGAAGATTTTCTTACAAAAAAAGAATGTGAAATTAATGAAAAAGTAAAAGAGCTTGCAAAAGCTGTCGAGAGGCTTAATGAACAAAATTTAAATCATGAACAAAAGAAAAAAAGTGTAGAGCAGAATGAAAAAAAGGTTAAAAGCAAATTAGAAGATTTAAACAAGATTGAAAAGCTTGTAGTTGAAAGAGAGATGCTTCTTAATAAAAAAGAAAAAGAATTAGATATAAGAGATAAGGAAATAAATAATAAGAACAATAAGGTAAAACTTATTCAAGAAAAACTTTTTTCAGAAAAAAAAAGGCTTGACATTGTTCAGAAAAAGTTGAATCTGCAAGAAAAGAAAATTGATGAAAAAAATAATAAAAATATAAAAAAAATTAATGAATTTCTTTTTTTAAAAGAACAGTGCATTAAATCAAAAAAAGAAATGAAAAAGGCTGAGATAGATTTAAAAAAGAGAAAAAAAGAGATTGAAAAAGCTGTTAATATGATGACAAAAAAAGAATATCAAATAAACAAAGCTTCTGAAACCATAAAAAAAAGACAGAAGATGCTAAGAGAACTTATATCAAAGATAAACAAAAAAGAGAGCATACTTATATCAAAAAAGAAAAAGCTTGAAGAATACTACAAAACCTTAAAAAGATATGAATCAGATTTTGTTCAAGACAGGAAAAAAGAAACTACACTCTCTTCAAAAAAACAGCCCTTTCTTGGGTTTTTTAATCTTTAATTATTAAGTTATCTTTACTTATTTAATATAAAATTTATTTATGCTATGTTTATAATTTGACCTTCTATGGAGAACTCAATTCCGCTTTCTAAATTAAGATACTCGATTTTTAATTTATTCTTTAAAGTAAGGTCTTTACAAGGTATTATAAATGAAGATTCTTGATTAGTCTTAAGAATTATATTTGTTTCTATACCACAAGAATTTACTTTTATTCCTGTTACTTTTATGGGCTTTTGTTCTAATGGATTTACGTGTTTTAGATTCAATTCAATTTTTTCTCCATCATATTCATGTGTGCAATAGAAAGATCCTACTGGCATTGGTCTAATATTATTATAAAAGGAGCATAAATTTGCACTATGGACTACCTGTCCTGTAATTGCAGTATTTTTATTTAAAAAAAATATTGAACCTCCTATCAGAAAAATAAAAAAAACAGAAATTGTCAGAATTTTGTTGTAGTTTATACTCTTTTTTTCCTTATATTTGGTTTTCTTCAAAGTATTGTAAATTCCTTTTATTTCTGAACTCATATGCATATTTTATATTATGTTATATATAAATTTAATTACTTAATAGTTATAAAAATAACAGAAAATTGAAGAAAACCAATAAGGAGTAAAGAATAAAGAAAAAAGGTTTATATAGTAAAATAAATTAAAGGAGAACTATGACTTATTCAAAAGATAAAAAAATAAAGGTAATTGCTCTGGGTGGAAATCAGTTATCTCCAATAGGATTTAAAAAAAACCCAGGAATAACTGAGCAATTGACTCAAATGAAAAAAACAGCTAATCTTCTTGTCTCTCTTTTTTCAAGAACAGAAGAGTGTAATTATGTAATTACCCATGGAAACGGCCCTCAAGTAGGTAATATAAATCTAGCATTTGAGATTGCGTCTGCACAGGAATCTGTTCCAAAGCTTCCTTTATACATGTCAGGAGCAATGTCACAGGGAATGATAGGTTACATAATTCAAACTGAATTGCAGCATGCCCTTGATCAAGAAAATATTAAAAAGAAAGCAAGCTCAATTATAACGCGAGTGTTAGTTTCAAAAGACGATCCTGCTTTTGAAAATCCAACAAAATATGTCGGACAAGGGTATACTGAAACATATATAAAAAACTCAATGGAGATAAAAGAAAAAAGAGAAACCCTAAAGGGAAAACCTGAATTTTTAATAAACACTGAAAAATCAATTAAAATTTTTAGATTATACGAAGGAAGCCCTGAACTTGGAATATATAGAGAAGTGGTAGCTTCACCATTACCTAAAGAAATTATTGAGATAGATAGTATAATCTCACTGATAAATTCTGATATAATACCTATTGCAGTTGGAGGAGGTGGAATTCCTGTAATAAAAGAAGAAAAAGGATATTCAGGAGTGAATGCTGTAATAGACAAAGATCTTGCAACTGCTTTGCTTGCTTCAGAATTAAAAGAAAAATTTCCTGAAAAAGAAGTTGAATTAATAATTTTGACAGGTAGTAATGGTGTATATTTAGATTTTGGAAATAAAACGCAAAAAATATTATCTTTTATGACACCTGATGAAGCAAGACAATATATTAATCAAGGTCATTTTCCTGCAGGAAGCATGCTCCCAAAAATAGAGGCTGCTATTTATGCTTTAGAAAAAGGCATTAAAAACGTATATATAACCTCACCAGAGGATTTAGAAGCCACACTTAAAGGAGAGGCAGGGACAAGGATTTCTTTAACTAAATAAAAAAAAACGCCGTGGCCCGGACATTCTCACTAGCGTTCGAGGTATTAGCTCCTCGGGCGCTAATATTTGAACCGGGACATCCTTGCGGAAACAAGCTATCTTAACTTATATCTCTAAGCTTCCAGGCTTGCGCAGTACCAGGTTGTGCCACCACGGCATTAATGTTTGAGAATTCTGAGAAATTTATAAAGATTCGCAATTAATCAATTAATTAAATGATTAAATGAAAAGCTTTTTATGGAGGTTTAAATTTCAAGAGCATAACGGGCTTGTGGCGTAATCCGGCTATCGCGCCCCGCTGGCCGCGGGGAGACTTCGGG
>CAYMPC010000032.1:0-12509 GCA_964392465.1 uncultured Methanosarcinales archaeon
GTCAGATGGGCTAATAATCGACCTCATTCCTCCTAATGTCATCTCACTATATGGATCGTTCTACAACATATCTAGCTCTGCTTATCTCGCTCTACCCTCTAACGAAAACCTCTGGGTAAGAGCTACCATAACTAATTTCTCATGGCTCGGCTATGATGAATTGTCTTATGTCTCTGCTTATAGCTATCTCCTATCCAAAGATCCTTACTCTAATTTAGATAATGTCCCTGAAGGCTCCCCAAATAACCTACAAAATGAAATATCAAAAAGTTATAACAACCTGCCTTCTGGTAAATACTATCTCAAAATAAAAGCTAAAGACGCTGCTAATAACTGGGGTAATATATCTTCTTTTAACTTCTCTATTGACTCTACTCCTCCATCTAGACCGGTTATTACAGAACAAAATAGCTCTGCCAACTCTACCACTTATTCT
This sequence comes from uncultured Methanosarcinales archaeon, assembly GCA_964392465.1. Classification (GTDB taxonomy): domain Archaea; phylum Nanobdellota; class Nanobdellia; order Woesearchaeales; family GW2011-AR15; genus JAAXVZ01. The sequence continues at coordinate 437 of CAYMPC010000032.1, forward strand.
TGGTCAGATGCTGAAGACTTAGAATCAAATGTCAGCCAATATAGGCTTATTTTGTTTGATGTAATGGGAGAGATTTTCAAAGATATAAATCTCTCAACATTATATAATTCCTACACCTTTACAAATCTTAACACTGAAAATTATAATGCAACAATTGGAGCAATGAACTATGTTGGTATGTGGAGCTGGTCTGACAAAGAAAGCTATTTTGATTTTGATCCTCCTGTAATCCTAATGGCTACTCCTAATGTAACAACTATAACTACCTCTCCCATACTAAGAATCTGGACTGATGAACAGGCTGTATGTTATTACAACAATACTCAATTCTCTTTCACAAATACTACCTATCATGAATCTAAAGTTAGAAACTTAATTGACAGTCAACCTTATAATTATATAATCTCCTGTGTTGATATGAGCAATAATGAAATAACTGATGAACTGTCTTTTGAGATTGATACAACTAAATTTCCTGATACTACAAACGATTTAATATCTATTGACGGTTATGAAAATATTCTTTCTGTATTTTCAATAGATTTGAATGAAACAAGCACAAGATTAGCTGGCCTTGCTGCTTCAAAAATAAAAGTATTAAGCAATAATGAAAACATGAAACTATCTGTTCTAGATATAGGAGATGGAACCTATAACATTTCTTTTATCTCACCTAATTCTGTAGATAACTACATTCTTAAATTATATGTAGATTCGAACAATATAGATAACATTACTTTAACTGTAAAAAACCTGTTCTTGTTGGGTGAATATCAAGAAGAAGGTCTTCAGCCAAAAAACACGCAACATATAACTTATAATGTATATAATGAAAAAAGAAGCGGCTTGGCTTCAGACACAGATAAAAGAGATATTAATATTAGCTCTTCTGAAAGTAACTTAAGCATTTCTGGGATTAAACTTGATGACAATCTCTTTTTGATAAACACAAAATCAGATGCCTTACTAGCAAGCAAGGAAAATTTTTTAGAAGACAAAAGACTTTTAATCCTTAATACTCCCTCTTTTGGATATAAAAGCAATGACAAGGTATTAATCAGTTTCATCTTATCTTCACCAGAATTTTACATACTTTCAGATAATGAACAAAAATTAATGCAAGGAAAATATAATTATCTTATAAGCAAATCAATCTCGAGCGCTGGCTATAATAGAGTAATATTCAGAAAAGGAGAATAATAAAAAACTAAAATGAAAAAAAGAATATTAAAGAGAAAGGCACAGTTCTATGCATTTGCAGGAATAATTTTAATATTTTCTGTGTTTTTGATTGTCTCATCCAGGCCTTCTATTGTAATTACTGATTTTCAGGAATATCAATCTTATTTAGACAACTATCTTTATGAAGGAAGAAATGTAATGAATAATGCAATCCTGAATAATTATAATATTACTACTGTACTTGTTAATTACACCAAATACTTTATTGAGTATACTAATAAAAAAGACTTAAGCATGAGTCTTGGAGCTTTTTACTCAAAAGATAATAAGATTTACATAGTTAATTATTTAAAGGACTCTTTATTAATAAATACTACAATAATTACAGCTAATGGCACAGCTGAAATGCAATATACAGATACTTTGGAAGTGGATTATAGAAACCAAACATATTATTTTTATTTTAAAGAGCCATATGGCACAGAACTAAAAGCCCTGCTTGTAAAGGATAATGAATAAAAATGAAACAAAAAAAAGGTGAATCTCAATACTTAAGTTGGATACTTATTTTTGGTATGATAGTTGCCATCAGTTATTTATTATATAATTGGTCAATAGATCAAGCCAGAAAAACAACAGAGCAGCTGGAAAAGAGCACAGATCCCTTAGTTTGTTCAGAAATAAGCATTTCTGTTGAAGGTATTTGTCAGACATCTAATACTTTGGAAATAAACTTAACTAACATAAATATTATGGAGATAGAAGGTTTAGTTATAAAAACAGTCGGTCTTTATCCTGAGGATGAAGATTATTTAGATACTATTACTGTTGCAAATAAGTTATCTCCTGGAGAATCTGAAGAAATAAGTGTATTAAAACAAGGAACTTTAAGCAATGTTGAACTAACTCCTTATGTAAAAAAAGGCAATAAGAATGTATATTGTGAAGACAAATCAGTTAAAAAAGAAAAAAACGAACTGAAACAATGTTAAAAAAGTAAGCGGATATAAAATGAAAAATAAAAGAGGGATTTCAAAGTATTCAAAAGGTGTTTCTCCTTTGATAGCTACTGTTCTATTAGTTGCTTTTTCAGTTGCTCTTGGTGCAATTGTAATGAATTTTACTCAAACCTCAACTTATGAAATGACAGAGCAAGCAGACAGAACTATAGATAATAATGTCAAATGCTCTTTAGGTGTGTTAGTTAAATTAATTGATATAGATAATAATCCTTGTTACAACAGGTCTTCTTCAAGAAACTTTGAAGCTGTTGTTGAAAACCAAGGAGACACAAATCTAGAAGGTGTTGTCATTTCTTTTATAGATTCAGATAATAATATCTACACAAAAAGAGATTTCACTCCTTTGGGAGCTCATAACAGAACAAAATATAATGTTTCTCTCAAACAAACCGATGTGGATTTTGAATTTTCATTCCCTCCAATAAAAATAACAATTTCCCCCATCTTATCCCGTTCAGGATCAGAAATTAATGTTTGTACAGATAACAGGATAGATGTTGAAGAAATAGAAATATGTGAATAAGTGTAAGTAAATATATTTAAAGGTAAAAAATGGGCGAAGAAAAAAAATATACCAAAACAAAAATTTTCCTTTTTTTAATATTTGCAGTTTTTTTAATCATATTTTTTAGTTCAACTGTATCTCTCATGCAAAAAATGTTTAGGAACATAAGTGAGAAAAATTCTGAGTTAAAATGTAATGATTTTATTTATTCCATTAAAGGAGAAAATTTAAATGGAAAACTCTTTTTAACCCTAACAAATAATGATTATGACACAAATATAACAAAAATAACTTTAATCTCTGATAACTCCGAAGAAGAGCATATAGAAGAGATAACTCCAAACCTTGAAAGCGCTGAACAAAAATCTATAATTATTAATGATTTTATGTTTGATAAAGGAGTTTATATATATGCAAATGATTGTATAAATAAGAAGGAATATATTATGTTAAGAGAATAAAATGAAAAAAACAAAAAAATCTCAAATCTGGATTTCTGTCATAATTTACACAATGGTAGCTTTACTCGCTTTAGTTTTAATATTAAATACAGGACTTCCAATATTAACAGAAATGAAAGAAAGATCTTTATTTAATAAAATAAAAGATGCTATGCTAGATCTTGATAGACACATAACAGATATAGCAAAACAAGGAGAAGGATCGCAAGCAGCTGTGTCTTTTGAAATAAAAGAAGGTGAGATGAAATTTCTTGACAATCAGCTAATCTGGGAAATTGAAACTAGCAGCAAGCTAATAAGCCCCAGAACAAGCACAAAAATAGGAAATCTAATTATCTCAAGTAATTCTAATATAAGATCCTTTGAACTAGAGGATTATTATATAATGGAGACTTTCATAAAAGAGGATAATTTTTCTGTAAGAATAAATAAGTTCAATTCAAAAGAGGCTCCTGGAGATATTAATACCTCTAGGCTAATTGAATATATTAGTTTCAACGGAGAAAAGATGGATGGAAATTTCAATTTTTATATAAATAATAATGAAACCTCTTCATTAGGAACAGGATACACAGAGATTATTCCGGCAGGTAATAATACAAATGTCGGAAGTGCTAAGGTTGTTGCACATGTTGATTCTGATTTTGGAAAATATAAACTTGAATTTACTTTGGAAAGTTATGCTGATTTTTTAATAGTAAGGGTTAAAAATTTCAAACCAAAACAAACATAATTAAAAAAAGGGGAAAATGAAACAATGGAAGATACAGAAACAATATTCAAAGTAGAGCAAAATCTAACGATAGTTGATCTTCCGGATATTAAAGATAGAACAAAAATAGATGTAAGATATCCTCTTATTGCTCCTTATGCATATGCCCATATTGTCTGGAGCAAAGAAGAACAAGAATTGTTATACAAGGTTGAAGAACCCACTCTTAATGATTCTGAAAAAGAAATTCTTAGATTAATTATGCTTGCCTTAGAGGAAATGATCAATATCAGCTTTGCCAAAATTGATAAAGTTAGCCAGATTATAAAATATCTCGAAAAAAATGTACAGTCCATTCTTGTTGAATTGGGAACAAAAGTATCTAAGGAGACCTATCTAAAGCTTATGTACTATATTTTTAGGAACTCTGTAGGATTAAATCTAATAGAACCTTTGCTTAATGATTATTATATAGAAGATATTGAATGCAATGGGCTAAAATTCCCGATGTATATTGTTCATAGAAAGTATGAGAATATGAGAACAAATGTCGCCTTTACTGAAATGCAGGATTTAACAGATTTTGTTGAAAAATTAGCACAAAAATGCGGACGTTATGTCAGTTATGCAAAACCCTTGCTTGACGGCACTCTTCCCGATGGATCAAGAGTCAATGCCACTTATTCTGAAGATGTAACTACAAGAGGACCAACTTTCACAATAAGAAAATTCACAAAAGATCCTTGGACTCCTATTCATATGATAAATTTTGAAACTGCAAGTGCAAAAGTTTTTGCATATCTTTGGTTATTGATTGAGCATAAATTTAATATAATGGTTATTGGGGAAACAGCATCTGGAAAAACTACTTTTCTAAATGGAATTTTAAGTTTTATTCCTCCTGATTCAAGAGTAGTTTCTATTGAAGACACAAGAGAATTGAATCTCGCACATGATAATTGGATGCCAACTGTGACAAGATCAGGATTTGGCATACCAAATCTTGCCGGAAAAGAATATGGAGAAATTACTCTGTTTGATTTATTAAGAGAAAGTTTCAGACAAGCACCTGACTATGTCATTGTAGGAGAAATTAGGGGACAGGAAGCATTTGTATTATTTCAGGGAATGGCATCTGGGCATTCTTCTTTTGGAACTTTTCACGCAGGAAGCGTTGAAACCTTAATAAGGAGATTAGAAACACCTCCTATTAGTCTTTCTCCCTCACTTATAGAATCCTTGGATACTGTTTGTGTCATGACACACGTAAAAGAGATTGACAAAAATTTAAGAAGGTTAAAAGAGCTTGTAGAAATAAAAAGCATGTCAAATGACATAGGAAAACTAGATAAAAATACTCCTTTTGAATGGGATCCTGTATCTGATAAGGTAACTCAAAAATCAGGTTTCTACCTTTTTGAAAAAGTAAGCAAAAGAACAGGTATTACAATACAAGAGTTAAACAGAGAACTAGAACTGAGGACAATGCTACTACAAACAATGGCAAATAGAAAAATACAGGATTTTGAACAGGTAAATGATGTAATTAAAAGATATTATCTAGATAAAAATATAGTATTAAAAGATTTTAGGATAATCTGAAATGAAAAAAAATGAAATCACGTTTGATAAAGAACTGTCTGAAATTAAGACCCAGATAGAGAAATTAGAAGTTCTTAGTGATATTTATTATGACCTTTCTAAAAAAAGATATCCAAATAAAGAGCAAAGAGATATTGCTAAATTAAAAATGGAGCTAACAAAAAAAGAGATGCTCCTTCTGAACTATCTGATAAATAAAAAGATTGACACAGTTGTTTCATTATAAAAATGATAAAAATAAAGCATCATCTTAAAGAGATGAATACTATATTAGAAGAGATTAATATAGCAAAAGACAACTTCAATAAAGTTATCAGCGAGCTAAGTTCTATAGATACAAGATATCAAAAAAAAGAATTTGATTATAGATTATATACCCAGTTAAAAAAAAGACTTTTACTAAATAAATCTCCTAACCACATAATAAATTCTTATAATATTTACATGTCTTCTCTAAAAGAAAAATTAGTGCAGCTTAATTCAAAAATATTTGACATAATTTACAATGAAGAAAGCTATAATTCCCTTGTGATTGGAAGGGAAACAAAAAAAGAAAAACCAGAAAAATCACTTCCTTCTTTGGACGCTCTTGAAATAGGAGAGGCAGAAATGCCTATAGAAAACATAGAAGTAAGCAAAGTAGAAAAGCAAATAAAAGAAAAAGAGGCAGAAGAAGAAAAAAAAGAAACCCCTGAGATTGAATTACTAGTTCCAAAACCTGAAGCATTAGATACTTTTAAAGCGCCTCCTCCTGTGAAGATGGGTTTCTTAAAAAGGCTTATCTATGCTTTCCAAGCAAAAGAAAAGCCATGGCTAGAAGCACATGAAAACGACAAAGTTGCATTTGGAGGAATTTTTTCAATGGCTTTCTTAAGATATTTATTAGAAGGAAAAGAAAAAAGAAGAAATTTATTTGGAGAAACTCAAATACTCCCTTCTATTTTATCTTATGAAGATCAAGACAAGATAGATAAAGAGTTAGGCATAAACAAAAAAGATATACTTGATCCTTACCTCTTAGAAAGACAGATTAAAGAACTGAAAAGTCTTATTTCTAGAAAAAAACCAGAAGTATATAAGGCAAGCACGTTAGGATATTTAGCAAATATAAGTGTAAGAAAAGTTAGTATTTTTTTTATTGAAAAATTTCCTGATTTTTTCAAAAAGCTTTATCAGGCCATAAGATATGCTAATTTAAAGATATTAGCTAATACTTACATCAATATTGTGTTTTTTTTGACTATCTTTTCAGGCCTTATTTCCATACCCTTATTAACTGTAATTTTTGCGCTGCAGGGAGATCCCTCTTTGTTAGTTATTGTAAAAACTATAGGTTCCTCCTTATTAATTTCAAACATTGTATTTTGGCTTGCATATTATTATCCTTTTATGAAGGCAAAAACAAGGAAACAATCTATAAACACAAATCTGCCTTTTGCAATCGACCATATGTCCTCTGTAATTTCCTCAGGTGTAAGCCCCGCGACTATGTTCAAGTTACTCTCCAGTTCAAGTGAATATGGAGATATTTCAATTGAGCTTGAAAAAGTTACCAATTATGTTGACTTTTTTGGCTATGATATTTTAACAGCATTAAAAGCTGTTGCAATCTCAACGCCTTCAGAAGATTTTAAAGAATTTTTAGATGGATTTGTCTCAACAATCGAAACAGGAGGAGATCTGAAAGATTATCTTTCCCAAAAATCAAGCGAGGCTCTTCTAAATTATAGATTAGAAAGACAAAAATATGTTGAATCTTTATCTACTTACTCTGATATTTATACTGGCGTTCTGATTGCCGCCCCTTTATTTTTTGTCACTTCCTTGTCTTTAATATCTGTTCTAGGTGGAACAATTGGAGGCCTTAGTGTTGATACTATCATCTCTCTTGGAACATATGCTGTCATCCCTATATTAAATATATTATTTATTATATTTTTAGAGGTTAATCAACCCGAAATTTAAAGGAAAAAAATGAGATTCAAACAAAGCTATTTGATTGGAATTGGAATAGGGGCTTTTATATTTCTTATAGATGCAATTGTTTTTTTAAATACGCCCTGGTTTGTGCCTTTAATTATAGTTGCTATTTCTGTTGGATGGATCCAGATTTGGCTTGATTTTTTTATGGAGAACCAAAAACAAAAGGAGATTGAAACAAGATTTCTGGATTTTGTAAGGAATCTCACTGGTGCAATAAAATCAGGAATGCCTGTAGCTAAATCAATTATACATATATCAACTATTGATTATGGTGCTTTAAGCCCATATGTAAGAAAATTAGGGCACCAAGTTGAATGGAATGTTCCTGTCCATAAATCTCTTTTATTATTCAGCAATTCAACTAGAAATGATGTCATAAAAAGATCTATTTCAACAGTAATTGAAGCTGAACAATCAGGAGGAAATATGGAGGATGTTCTTAGTTCCATAACCTCTTCTCTTATTGAAATTAAAAAAATAAAAGATCAAAGAAGAGCAAGCATCCATTCCCAAATTGTCCAGTCCTATATTATTTTCATGATATTTATGGGAGTCATGTTAGTTATTCAAAATATGCTTGTTCCCTATCTTATTGGATCTGGTTCAAATGAAGGGTTGTTCAGCGGAATGTCTATGAGTGGAGGACTAGGAGGATTAACAGGTACTTCTACAACAGCTAGCTCTCCTTCAATAGTAATGGATGTTGAAATTAGGTTTGATTCTGTTGGTAGTTTCATAATAACCTTATCAAGATGGTTTAGCTCATTAAGAGGTGAGTTCTTAATGCTTACTCTAATTCAGGCATTTTTTGCAGGAGTAATAATCGGAAAATTATCAGAAGGAGATTTAACATCAGGTCTAAAACATTCTATAGTGCTTATGACAATTGCATTCTTTATAATGACATTATTTAAGCCAGGGATGTAAACATATAAAAAATAATTAATTAAAAGAAAAAATTACTCCTTAACTTCTGTTGTTGGAGCTTCTTTTGATCTATAAATTTCTGCAAAACTTGGGGTAACAACAAGATAGTCATCTCCAAATCCTGCTATATCTCCTCCTATTGCATCGCATGTTTTCTTTAGTTTGTTTATTGCTCTTTTCAATTCAACAATATCTTTATCTTTCAATGGCCTTATATTAATGAGAGCAATGGTATAGCCTTCTCTTATTGTGTCAACAATCTCTTTTACATCAGAAAAATCATCAAGTATAAATGGCCTGACTACAATTTTAGATGATGCAGATTTCTTAGCTGCTGTATCTAATTCCAAATATTCTTCTTCTATCTCTTCAGAAGCTTCATCATCAAAACCCCATTTTTTAACTTTGTTCTTGATATTATTAAAAAATTTTTTCATCTTGCCCACCTCAAAAGTGTTATTTTACTCTTAATATAATCATCTGTCTAATTGTTGTTTATATATTTAAATATATGCTTTTTTAAAAATATATCGATATAAGTGGTTAAAATTCTTGTCATTCATAACTCAAATTCTTCAATAAATTCCAATATATATTTATATTTCTCCAAAAAATTAAATCCTTTGTCTGTTAAAGAGATATATTTGTTGCCTTTATTATCTGGCTCCTCTCTTATAAACTGCTTTTCCAATAATTCATGATAGTATTCAGAAAAGCTCTGTGAGGAAATATTTGAGAATCGTAAAAGAGGGGTTATTCTAATAGAATTCCTGTTATTAAAGATTATCTTTAAGATAGTATATATAATTTCAAGACGATCTCTTTTTTTCTGCATGAACCAGCCTCTTTCTAACTCTAAACATAATTGAAAAGAACACACCTACTGAAATAATATATAAGGGAATTTTAATCTCTCTAGGGAGTAGTCCCCTAATAAAAGCAAATGTACTTGCAAGCCAGAATACAAATAATAACACATAAGTAATCTTGTTCTGTGACAAAAACTTAGAAGTTTCCTTTGATTTTATAATTGAATTTACAAACAATAAGAATAAAGCAACCAAAAAAGTCAGTGTCTGCAGTAATAGCAAGATAAAATTAGAGAAGAAAAATGCTACAAAAAAAGATGCCAAAAAAGAGAAAACATGCAATATTATATTTAGAGTTTTTTCTTTAAGTTTTATGTTTCTTATGTTTGTAGAAACAATAACAGATAATATCGCTAACGTACTAAAATAACTGACAAAAAAAAAATTAAATGGCTGGAATTCTCTTGGCAAGATTGCTAAAGAAAATAAATCTCTTGAGAACATCATAAATATCTGCAGCAACCTAAATACATAGGCTAATGCAAAATAAAGAAAAATCTGTCTGAAATGATAAATGCCTTTGTGTTTTGTTAGTTCATATATCTCCTTTGTTTTTAGATAGATATAAAGGGATATAATAACAACTAAAAGAAAATACGTAAATTCTGTGATGATTTCCTCCAAAGGAGGCCCAAAATGCCAAAATCCCCCTCGCATTCCGAAAGGTATACCTACTAAATTTCCTGAAGGCATTCCTAGTGGCATAGTTTAATGATTATGTTTATTATTTATAAAGGATGTGGATGTTAAGTGTATATTTTGTGTCATTCTTCTTTATAAAGCCATCATGTCTTTCTAAAAGGTTATTGGTGTAAAAACATAAAACACCGGAGGTAAGAATATGAAAACAAATAAAATATTAATGGCAGTTATGGCTGTTTTTGCCATTAGCATACTGTCATTAGGCGTAATGGCCTACAGAGGAAATCCAGATGAAAAAAGCCCTTACTACAATGAGGAAGTACATCAACAACTAGAAGATGCAATGGAAGCAGGAGATTATGATCTTTGGATGTCTATAAGAGAAGAAAATAATCTTCCAACAAAGGGAAAAATATTTTCAGTTATTACAGAAGAAAATTTTGACAAATTTGTAGCATTGCATGAAGCTAATGAAGCTGGTGATGTTGATACTGCAAACGCAATCAAAGAAGAGCTTGGCTTGAGTCAAGGTATGATGAAAAGAGGCAACTCAAAAGGAACAGGCCAAGGAATGAACCAGCAAAAAATGCATGGAATGCAAGGAAGAAACAATGGCGGAAACTTTGTTGATGCTGATAACGATGGCAATTGCGACAACCTAGGATTAAACTTAGGTAAAGGAAGAAGATAATTTTTTTTCTTTTTTTGTTTTTTAAAAAAATAAGGTATGAATAAAATTAATAACAAAATATAAATACTAATTTATTACTAAAATAATAATGTTTTTAGAAATATTAATTTTAATTTGTTTGGGAATAATAATTGGCATATTCACAGGCCTCATTCCAGGCATCCATGTGAATCTTGTTGCAACAACTGTCTTTGCTCTCTCGCCTATTTTATTAAAATATCTTGAACCTTTATCTTTAGCAGTTTTTATAATTGCCCTAGCAGTTACTCATTCTTTTTTAGATACTATCCCTTCTATATATCTTGGCGCTCCAGAGAGTGAGAATGCGCTTTCTGTTCTACCTGGACAAAAAATGCTCCTTAACGGAGAAGGATATCAAGCAGTAAAAATAACTATTATAGGAACTTATATTGGAATGATTGTAGCTATCTGTCTTATTCCCTTATTTATCTTAATAGCAAATATAATTTATCCAATATTAAAGCCTTTTTTAGTATATCTGCTAATATCAATAATGGCATTTATGATTCTAAAAGAAAAACAAAAGCTTTTGAGTCTTATTTTGTTTGTTTTATCAGGAACATTAGGATTGCTTGTCTTTTCCCTTCATAACCTAAAAGAACCTTTATTTCCCCTGTTATCTGGATTGTTTGGTGTTTCTGGGTTAATGATAAGCTATTTTGAAAACACAAAAATCCCTTCTCAAAAGATAGACAATTCAATTGACATACAACCAAAAGAATTGGGAAAAGCTGTTTTTGGCAGTTCTATAGGTGTTTTTTTAATACAATTCTTTCCGGGATTGGGGCCTGCTCAAGGCGCAGTAATAGCCTCGCAAGTTGTGAAAAACATGAAAGATAAAATTTATCTTGCTTTAGTCGGAGCTCAAGGAACAATGAGTGTTGTTTTTTCCTTAGTCACATTTTACACTTTAGGAAAGGCAAAAGATGGATCTATTGTATTAATATCAAGGTTGTTTGAAATTGATTTCAATAGTTTTTTATTATTGATTTTTGTAATGTTATTTTCTGGCAGCATATCTGTCTTCCTGGTATTATATTTTGCAAAAGTTTTCTCTTTTTTAATATCAAAGATAAACTACAAACTTTTAGTTATCTCTATAATTATTTTCATTTGCCTTATGTGTTTAATCTTGAATGGAGGAATAGGTCTTATTGTGCTTTTTACTGCAACTTCAATAGGATTAATAGCTCCTTTGAAAGGAATAGCAAGAAATCATGCAATGGGTTGCTTGATATTGCCTGTCATAATTTACTTAATTATATAATTAAAAAGCATTAAAAATTAACTAAATTATTTTTAAAAAACTAAACAACTGTCCAATTTTTTGATTTTGCAAGTTTAGAATACTGACAAGGACCGCAACATGTTCCTTTAGGCGGATTTAATGGATTTTCTTGATTATGGAATGCAATACTGCAATTTTTACAAGGGATATAATTCTCAAGAGTTCTTC
>CAYMPC010000033.1:0-11276 GCA_964392465.1 uncultured Methanosarcinales archaeon
AAAAGGGTTAAATTGTAATTTATTTGAAAAAGCATAATTTTAATAAGAAATAAAAAGTCTTTGGATTAAATTAGTATAATAGGAGGAATAAAAAATGGGAGAAGGATGTGGAGATAATTGTAATTGCAGCAGGGATATTACTGTAGAAGAAATAGTCCAAAATAATAATATTGTGTTAAATACCTTAATAGATTTGCTTATTCAGAAAGGAGTAATCTCTGAAGAAGATCTTAGGAAAAGGCTAGCAGATATTGCAAAAGAACTACAATCTGCAGAGCATAAACATGAAACAGAAAAATTGACTGAAGAAGATGAATCTGATGAATTTGAAGAATCAGAAGAAAATGAAGAAAACACTGAAGAGGAGTCTTCTGAAGATTAATTTTTTATTTGGTTTTTTATTTTTCTTTGTAATCAGCCGGCAAGCCAACTCCAAGTAAAAAAGGGCCGCCGTTAACAATAAAGCTAACTGACTTAGTATGAAAAATAGGTATAGTATGCTGTGTTAATCTAGTTATTTCTTCCTGTAATTTGTAGGCATGGCCTTTCATGAATTCTCCGCCATAAAGAATATATTTTTTTCCTTGACCTACATTTTCAATTAATGATTTGGCTATTTTTGAAATAGCAGCACTAAATATTCTTTCTTTTCCATATTCAATAAAGTCTCCATACTCTTCCTCTTCAGGACCAGCACCGAAACCAAGCCTAATAATAGGTTTTATTCCTAAAAGAGAGCCAAGAAGATGCTTCACAGCACCGATTCTTCCGGCTTTGTACATATAATGTAAATTTTCAACTGTAAAAAACCCCTCAACAGCATTATTTGCAGCTAAAATAGTACTTTTGACATTTTCATAATTTCCACCATTATCATAGCAAGCTAGAGCTTCTTCCAAAACAAGTGTTGTTGCCATGCTGGCTGTTCTTAATGGGGGAATAAAATAAGTTAGGCCGTTAACATCTAGAGAAGCCATAGTTGCATTTTGCCAAGTCCCACTTTTTCTAGGAGTTACAAAAGTTCCTACTAAATGTGTAAATCCAGAGTCTCTTATTTCTCCATATACTTTTTGAAATTCACCAGGAGAAGGCTGACTTGAGCTTGGCATTTGCAGATTATTATCTAAAGCATGTTTCATTTTTTCAAGAAGTCCATCTATCCCTCCTATTTCTGGCTGATCTATTTGAAAATCACTATAGGATTCTCCATTGAGACTAAGGCTAGCAGGAATAACAAAAACATCCTTTCCAATTCTATCTATTAATGCAGGTGTCCTATCATTTGTGCTATCTATCAAAAATGCGATTTTTTGTGCCATATTATCTAGTACAAAATAGTTATATTTAAAGTTATAACCAAAAGGGACAATTTGCACAATTTGGCATAAATTTTTTATATTAAACTAACCAATAATTAAAATATGGCTGATAAATTAGAAGGAATTATCGAATGGTATAAGTGGCTTCTTAAATTTCATCCTTTAAAATATATTGGAATAGCAATAATGATTTTTGGGCCTCTCTATTTTATTTATAGGTTTATATTTCTTCAATCTACAAGTTTAGAATTAGTATTTGCTTGCATAGGTTTTTTGGTTCTTGGAAGTTTTATTTGGACCTTTGGATGGGATCCATATGGATAAATTAATAGTGCCCATACTTTTTTTTATATAACTCATGTTTAATATTTCCTTTAAACATTCGATAAAGCTCAGAATAAATGTCTTTAATTAAAGTTCTGTATGTCCCCTCTTTTTCTAATCTTCTTGGATAACTATGGATAAAAACATCCATGAAAAACTTTCCTTTTCCGTTTTTATATAATCTCTCTGCTAATTCATGTTCTTCTGCCATAAAAATTGCCTCATCAAAGCCTTTTACTTTAGTGAATAATGCTTTTTTTACAAAGAGACATTGCCCTGAAACATGTCCTGAGAAAATAAAATTCCCATAATTCTTTAACATATAGTAAAAAACCTGCTTGCTTTTTTTTGTTAACGGAGAAATCCTACATGTAGCAAAATCTAGCTTTTGATATATTATTTTATCAAGGAACTTTTTCATAAATCCTTCTGGTAGAACAACATCAGAATCTAAAAAAAGTAAATTATTGTACTTAGCTTTTTTTGCTCCATTGTTCTTTGCTTTTGCTGGTTTTCCACCTTTAATAACCTTACAATCGTACTTCTTTGCTATCTCTCTTGTTTTATCATTTGAATCATTGTCTGCAATAATTATTTCATATTCTTCTATATATTGTTTCTTAATAGAATCTAACAAAGAGGGCAGAAACTTTTCTTCATTAAATGTTGGAATGATTATGCTTAACATATTTAATCATGAAATTTAAACATAAGGTTTTATTGTAATATAATAAATTTGCTGTTTTTTGATTTTTAAGTTAATTAAGATAAATATAAAAAGATATAAAAAAAATAATAGTTATGGTTAACTTAATAAGCAATTTGCTTATATTCCCTTTAATATTAAGAGTATTTAATTTTAGATATTCTGGCATCCAAAAAATCTCAAGAAAAGAGAATTATATATTTGCCATGAATCATCAGAGCGGACTTGATCTGTTTTTTGCTCTTTCTCTTCTTGTTCCTTACACAAAAAGGCATTTGAGTATAGTTCTTGATAGCAGATTTTATGATTTCCCTTTACTAAAGCCAATATTCAAAAGATGGCAGGCAATAAGGGTAAACATACTAGATAACAATGAGAGAAAAAAAGCAATTCTTGAAGCAAAGAAATGTCTTGATAAAGGAAATAATGTCTTAATTTTTCCAGAAGGGGATATTATTGGAGGAACAATAGGTGAGCCCATAAGGGCATTTACTGGCGTAACTCAGCTAGCATTGCTTTCAAAAAAAAAAATTATCCCTATTGGAATAAAAGGAAGCTATGGAGCATGGAAATTCCCTGCTTCTCCTGCTGTTAGATTATGTAAATCTGATATTAAAGAAAAAATAAAATACAAACCAAAAAGTAAGGTAATCTGGATTAGTGATTTATTTAACTTTTTTGAATTTAATTTTAAACATCCAGTAAAAATGGTTTTTGGAAAAGAGATTGATTTAAGTAAAAAATATAGTATTGATTTAAACATGTTTTCAGATCAAACTAAAAAAACATTAAGGTGTTTAACAACAAATATCATGAAGCAGATAGCACAGCTTGCTGGACAAAAATACAAACATGATTGTTAATTTTTCTAGAAAATAAATACGGCTGCCGGGAATTGAACCCGAATCGCAAGCTTGGGAAGCTCGAATCATACCGTTAGACCACAGCCGTTTATATTATTTATTTCATAATCTGGCCATTTTTCATAGACCAAAGCAATAAATCAAGTTCATCTATATTTATATTTAATTTTTTGCTAAATTCTATAAACTTCTTTTCATATGTTAAATATCTTTCTCTATTCAAGCTTTTTGGAACTTCACTAATAATGAGATATTCTTGCATTGTTCGCAGTATATGCTTATCCAATATTGCTAATCCAGAAATTCCAATATTCCTTAAGAAATGGCTTGCTTCTTTATAGCCAAACCCCTTTACATTTTTCACAAAAAAGTCTCTCAACTCTTTTTTATCTTTATAATTATCTATAATCTTTTTAAAATTAAACCCATAATCTCTTTTGAATTTTTCCCTATTTTCAGTTATATATTCTGCCCTGTTATGAAATCTTACGCCTGATTTTTTTAATTTTTCTTGAATCTCTTTTTTGTTACCTTTTATCAAAAAATCTCTTGAAGCATCAATTGCTTTCATACCGCTGACAGCAGTTCCATTAGCAGTTAAAATACAGAAACACAATTCCTCAAAAATCCTTTTGTTATCTCCTTTTGAAACTTCCTTTAATTTCATCTCATTATTTTCATAAAACCAAGACATGGGTTCATTATAAAATCTCTTAAATTCAGATAATCTTTTTTTTATTTCCCTCTTTTTATTACGATATTCTCTGATTATTTTTTCCATTTTTCCCTTTAATCTGTTTTATAATGAATCCAAAATTAACACCAAAATAAAATAGGCTTAATATACCTATGGACATTCTTATTATGTCTACAAATCTTATAAGAAGACTCATTGAAAGGCCTATAGAATTCTCAATTTTCAAAAAGCTAAGAGCTGTAATCTGGGAAAGCTCCAATGCACCCAGGTTCATTGGAAGAGGAACACCAGAGGCAATGCTTGCTCCGGCCATCAAAACAAAAACCTCAAATAATCTTGGCTTAAAACCAAATAAAGTCATAGCAGCAGAATATTGAGTTACAATTAAAATCCAAATTATTATGTTTATGAAAATAGTTTTTATAAAAGCACGAATATTTTTTGTATGAAAATAGTGGATTCTTTTTTCAACATCTAAAATGCCTTTCTTGAATTTATTTAGCTTCCTATCTAATATTTTTATTTTGAATATTGCGCTGAAAAATGGTTTTTTTTTAATCATGCAATAAAAATAATAAATTATAATACTAAAAGGCGCAAAAACCAACAAAAACAAAACAAGTTTCATTTGAAAAGAAATTGAAACACTAATAAAAAGATAAGAGATTATAATAAACGCAAAAAACAGATCTGTAAGTGTCTGTATGCTCCTGTCAATAAGAACAGTTGAAAAGGCTTTCTTGAATTTTATCTTGTGTTTCTTAAGAAGCAATGCTCTTATAGGATCCCCCCCTATATTTGGTTGCGGACTTAGATATCCTACTGCAAAACCAGACAATCTATATTGAAGCACATTTAATAACTTTAATTCAATCTTGTTTGCAGTTAGAATTAATTTCCATCTAATTGCCCCTAATATCTCTATAGTAATCACACAAAAAAGGAAAATCAATAATGGTTTAATTGTGAAGTTTTTGAATGCTGCTAAAGCTTCTTTAACCCCAAACTGAGAATAAAGAAAAAAAACTAATACAAAGCCAATTATGATAGTTAGCAAAAGAGCTTTTGTTTTTGCATTCATCACAAGCAGGTAATTATGTCTGCTTTTAAATTTTAAGGAAAAAACAGAATTAATAAAATATATATACTCAAATATTATAATCTACTAAAAAAATAAAAATAAGAAGGAGGGAAAAAAATGTTTAATCCATTAGTACAATATGGGGATTTGGCAGGGATGGATTCTATGGCTGCAAGCGGGGCAATGGCAGGGCTTTTTGCAATGATAATGGGCATGATGGTGTTTTTTGTAGTTATCGCTATCGCCTTATATATATATATGGGACTGACAGTTATGAAGACAGCAAAAAGACTGAATGTTGAGCCTGCATGGCTAGCATGGATACCAATAGCAAATTTATATCTTATTTTAAAAATGGGTAAACAACCATCATGGACTATGTTACTTTTATTGTCTGGTTTAATACCTTATATAGGTATTATAGGATCAATTGCCTTTATGGTATTTATGATACTTGCAATGTGGAAAATCTGTGAGGCAAGACAAAGACCAGGATGGTGGGCTATAATAACAATAGTTCCTGTAGTAGGTGGAATATGGAGCTTGATAATGTGGGGAATACTTGCCTGGGGGAAATAAATTATTTTTTTATTTTTTATTGTCTTTCTTTAAAGAAAAAATACGCAGCCGGGAAGATTAATGAACCAAGCTTTTTAGAAAAGCTTGAGCAAAATAGGCGGGCATAAAGCCCACCATATACGCAGCCGGGAAGATTTGAACTCCCGACCTAAGCATTAGGAGTGCTTCGCTCTATTTGCTTAACAACTTTTAAAATTGTTTCCAAGCTGAGCTACGGCTGCATAATATTATAAGAAAAAAGAGTTTTTTAAAAAGATTATTACTAAAACTCTAAAAATAAAAAAAGCACTATCCCCAGGTATCAATTACTTTAATAATATGCCATCCAAACTGCGTTTTTACTGGTTGAGATATTTGTCCTTTTTTCAGAGAGAAAGCTGCTTTTTCAAATTCTCTTACCATTTGTCCATGGGTAAACCAACCTAAATTTCCACCTTTTTTTCCAGAGGGGCATAAAGATTTTGTCTTTGCAATATCTTCAAAGTTTTTTCCAGCTTTTACTTCCTCTAATATTGTTTTTGCTTCTTCTTCTGTCTTCACAAGAATGTGTGATGCATTTATTTTTACTGCCATACTACTAAAGAGAATAGAAATAAAATATAAAGCTTTCTAGGTTAGTAGGTTAGGATTATTAAATTAAAAATATACCATAAAGTATATAAAAGGTATTTTCATATTTTATTCTAGATGCAAAAAAGAGGGGTTAATTTTAATATTAAAGCACAGATAGCTATGGAGTATATACTTATTATTGCCCTGGCATTTTTAATCATTCTTCCGGGAATTTATATTTTCAGGAGCTATGTTTTTGAGTCAAGCGACAGAGTTGTTGATACAAGGCTGACAGAAGTATCAAATCTAATGCTGACAAAAGCAAGAAAGATGTATTATTATGGTCCGCCATCAAGAACAGGATTTAGCGCAGATATACCTCCTCAAATAGGGAAAATGTATATCTTCTATATTAATGGAGGAAATGAAACCTTTTTAGTATTTAAAGCAATGACTACCAGCGGTGAGAAAAAATATCTTTATGACTCTGCTGTTCCTCTTTTTGGCGAGCAATGCATCTCTCCTCCAGATCAAGATTGTGAAAATTTAGATTATGGATGTATGTGTTTTCCAGAAAGGTTTTACTCACAAGGATTAAAAAACTTTATTTTAGAGGCAAAAGAAAATTGTATTTACCAATATCAAGGTAATGATGTATACAAGGAAACATGCATTTTGATAGATGAAATTTCTGAATAAGATGAAAAAAGCACAAGTTGTAAGCATGGATTTCATAATGACTTTTGTAGTATATATCTTTGCGCTCTCTTTATTCTTTTTTGCATTGAAAACTTCAGTTTCTTACAGCCAAGTAGATTTAGATATACAGGCAGAGCTTGTTTTTAATAGGCTAGATCAAATCTATGTAGATGAGTACGATTTTTTAGATGGTGCAAAGGTAAATAAAACTAAATTAGATAACTATCTTAACAATTTAAAAGATCCTTTGTCGTATTATGATTTTGTTTTCAAGGATTTTGAAAACTCAGCATATTTTGAAAAAATGTATTATTGTGTTTATCTAGAAAATTCTACAGGAATAAACAAAAGAATACTAAGAAATTTTGCAGCATATTCAAGATTTGACACAGGAGATATAGCAGAAAAATACCCTGCTACTTTTCCAAGTAATGTAAAGTGCGGAGTAACACCTTTTCAGATTTATTCTTCTGCTCCTGAGTGTAATAATAAAAATATGGAAGCAGTTGTCCTTTCAAAACCTGTTTTATATGATCAAGAAATAATTAATCTCAAAGTTTTGATATGCGCAAAAAGAAGAGTATAAATAAAAAAAATGAAAAAGAAAACACAGTTTTTTTTGATTGATGGGATATTTGCTATGATAATACTTATTACAGGATTTATGATAATATCTTCAAATACATCAAATCAGGCAGAAGAAGTTTCATTAAGTATTGTTTCTGAAAATCTTATGGAGTTATTCTCTTCAATAAGAGTAGATGAGGTTTGCAATGAAGGAGTATGCACTTATAAAAAATTAGATAACTTTTTGACAGACGGATTTATACTAAACAAAAATCAAACACTTTTAGATGCAACAGGAGAATTATATTCAAAAAATAGAAAAGCACAGGCAGGAGAATTATTTTCAAACATAACAATTCAAAGCAGATTAGTAAGAAAAGATATTTTTGGGGTTGAGTTCAGGATTAATAATGAGGTGTTATATTCCCAAGGAGAAAATAAAGCCAAATCAAAAGAGCTAATCTCTACTAAAAAAGTTATTTTCGGATATTATGAAACTATAGGCACAGGAGCAGTAACTTTTTTTGGGCCATATCTAGCTGAGGTGGATATATGGCAAGAGTAAATTTTAAAATAAATAAAAAAGCCATCATATTTTCAATAGCAAGCATACTTATTGTTTTTTTATTTGTGGCAACAGCAGAACTTAAATCAAAGAAGGTAGAACAGGAAACAGAAATAGAAGTTACAAGAGTCAGAGTAAAAGTCTTGAATTCTATGATAAGAGATATGGAAAATATTTATTTTGACAAGATGATATACATCGCAGCAAAAAACTCTCTTATAGGGTTATCAAAATTTTATTATGATAATGATTATGACAATGACTATCTGAAATCGCTTAATTTTGCTTTGCAAGATGTAATTGATGATGGCATATTGAAAATTAATGATAATGAATACAATCTAACTTACTTCAATTCAATTAGTTACATCAATAAAAAATACACTATAAATGGATTAAGAACAAATCTAAGCGATATTTTTGATAGATTAAATTTTGAAATAAGAGAGCTAGAAGTATATATACTTCCAGGCAATATAACACAAATTGACCCATGGACAATCCAGATAAAAGCAGATATAACTTATCATTTGGCAGATAAAGATAATATTGCCAGCTGGAAGGGCACAACAACAAGGACAGTCAATATCCCAGTTTATGGATTATATGCTTTTGATATGAGTAATTCACATGGATTAATAACAAGCAGCTGGAAAGAAGACAATGCATCATTAACAGAACCATCTGTTTTAAATAAATTAAATAATAGATTATACCAATTAGGAAACGGAATTTGCATGGATGATTATTGTCAAACATCTTAAATAAAATGGAAAAAAAAACACAAATCTCATTTGAATTCATATTGATATTTAGTTTAGTGCTTGTTGTACTTATTGGTTTTTTTTATATAATAAAAGTAAGGATTACAGAGATAAGTGAGGAAAAGGAAGACAGCATAATAAGAAATCTGGCAAATAGCATAAAAAATGAAGTGATGCTGGCCTCTTCTGTAAATAATAAATATCTTAGGAGATTTGATATCCCTTATAGAATAAATGGCAAAGAATACAAGATGTATATACTTAATGATGAGCTTACAATAAACCTTTTTGAGAATAATGAAATAGTAAAAACATATTTTACTGTTTTTCCAGTAAGAGTAAAAGGAACCTTTGTTGAAAAACTTATGATGAACACAACAAAGCATTGCATAACAAAAACAGACATTGATGGAATTAGGATATCCCAGAATCAAGCAAGCATAGATGCATTGGAAAGAGATACATATAGACAGGACGAAATAGATATTGAAGTTAATGCAAATGAAGAATTTTATTTATTGATGAGCCTTAACTGTGTAGAAAATTTAAGAAGTGTGCATTTCACTATAAGTTATGACTCTGCTTTTCTTGAATTATTAGAGGTAAGCGAAGTTGATAAATATAAAAGAGAGCTTAATCCTCTTTTTGAGAGTGTTATACTTTATAATTATGAAGGAAGAGACCCTATTAAGATTAATGATGAATATTATGATTATATCACAGATGGAAGATATACTTTTGGGATGATAAGCGAGGAATGCAGTTCTGGTTCAGGAACAATTGCGCAATTTAAATTTAAAGCAAAAGCAGTAACAGAAAAGACAGAAGTAGGATTTGAGGAACTTTTTGGAGACAAGAATCTAAGGTTATTAGATTGTAACACAAACGAGTTTACAAAAGAAAACTTGCCAGATACAAAAAAAGCAGCAATAGTTAGAATAAATTAGTAATTATAAAGTTCTAAAGCAGCTTTCCAAAACAGAATTTTTCCATTTCCTTCCTCTTTTTTCCAAAGATTCAGCCAAATACAAGTATCTAAATAATAATTATCCACCACTTTAAACATTAAATTATTAATATGTTAATAAAAGTATCTTTAGAATAAAAACCAATATTTAGAAAAGTTTATATAGCTGGATATGACTTTTTTTATAATGACATGTGGGGGGAGCTGAAATGAAATTACTCAAGTTTGAAAAAAAATTAATTATTTCTTTTGCCACTTTAGTTTTTTTTAGCTTTTTTTTAAATTTATTATTTAATTTACCTTTTGCGAATGCAATAGTTACATGTAGTGAACAATATCCGTTTTGTGTTCAATCTTTAGGTCATTGGGTGTGCTATAGGGGGTGTGGTTGCCCTTCGAGTGATGGGTGTGATGCGTATAATGATGATGATAATTGTTTAGGAACAGCTTGCACATGTTTTGCGAATGGAGATTGTGGATGTTATACGACTACTGAACAATGTCAAAACTATGGAACAATAACTATTCCCCCCTGCAATCCCTCCTGCAACAACATAGAATGCGGGCTTGATTCATGTAATGATGATCCTTGTTATACAAGCGATAGTGCTAACTGCGGGTATTTTTATAAATCATGTTCATCAACTAAAACATGTGAGTATTATGAAGGAAGCATTTCTATAACAAGCATTACAACACCATGCGTGAATAATACAGATGATTCAAGGACAATTACAATTTCAGGGAGATGCAGTTATTGCGGAACAAATATAACAATTACTCCTAGTTGGGGAGTTACTTCATTATACAAATCAAACCCACAGAATTATGGAAATTATACTTATTCTTTTGAACTTACAATACCTCAGTCAGTTATAGACAATAGTATAGAAACAGGCCAGCCTTTGACAATAGAGGTTGAGGGTAATAGGAATATTATAAAAAATATAATAAAAGATGATATCACTTATGATGTCACAGAAGAAAGCACAATAACTTTGACATACCAGAATTTTTACTATTGCCCAAAAGTAGAGCATCCTAATATAAATCCAGATTTTGATTATTATCCTTTGATGATTTCAGACTTAGAACAATCTGACTATTATTATTTCTATGCAAATGAGTTATTATATAATTGGGAAGATTGTGTCAGCAATCAAAATAAAATAGTATGTAGTCCAAACCCAACAGATTGTGTAAATAGTGCAGGTAATAGTGTTGCTTTAAAACAAGTTAGAGATGTAGATAATGATAATGAATTTGAAGTATGTAATAACAGAGATGGCATACAAGGAGGATGGCTTGATCCTGATGTCAATATAAGAAATTGTACTCTTGTAGAGTATGAGCCTTCAAGAACAGCAGTATGGTTTAATTGTGAGCCTTCTTCAGAATGCACATATGGACAAGATACCTTTATACCTTATGCACCTGTTTCTTCTTCTGCCTCAGATATAAAAGGGCTATGTTGCGGTGATGATTTTGGTGAGATTCCTTTACAAACACCTGCTGCGTGGGAAGCAACACCTTCTGATTTAGTATATTTAGAGGGCAATTTTGAAGCATGTTGCCAGGAATATCCAACACATA
>CAYMPC010000034.1:0-11158 GCA_964392465.1 uncultured Methanosarcinales archaeon
TGTCAGGCGGCCTTGTGCGTGTCCTTCGCGGGCTTCTTCACATTCTCTTCCTTCATAATCTTTCCACTCACCTACATTAAGCCTGCTTGGTGTGCAGATTTTACATTTTCCATTTATCTTCAGGATTTTCCCTAAAATTGAGGGCGCGCAATATTTATTATTCATTATAATACAATCTTTTTCTTCAAGTGTTTCGCTACCTATCTTATCACTCCAAATGTATGCACTCTCTCCTTCTACTGCATCTCCTTCTTTTTTTGTACAGATCATACATTTCCCATCTACAAAATCCTTCCTTCCTTTAGACTCTTCATTGCATATAATATTATAATCTGCCATTGCCCCACTGCCTTCAAATTCAACAACAGCATATCCTTGCAAACATGCATCTGGATTTGCTGCTGTGTTTTCAACCTGTAATGTAAAGACAAGAGTTGGATTCAATTCCTTAGTAGGATCAGATGCATCTATAATCCCTCCTTCTATGTATTCTGCATGTTTTATTTCACAAGTGTCATCTAATAAACAGAAAGGTGTGATTTTTACTATCATGCCATCATTCAAAATTTTAATATCTTCTTTAGGTGTTCCTTTTTTAATTGTTGGCTCTACTGAACCATCCCCCTCTACTTCCAAATCATCTTCAATAATTTCTTCTACTTCCACAATATTTTCATCTGTAGCTCCCTCTGAACTTATACATGAATCCCCATCTCCCTCAAACTCAACCCTATATTCCTGCCTTCCTCCTAAATTAACTAAGTTTTCATAATAATAGTAAATGCTTTTGTCCTTTTCCAAGCAGAAATACAAGTCCGTTCCTGTTTGTTGAAATATATTAATACATTTGCCATCTTCACAATTAGCTTCACAATCAGATTTACTATTAATTAACTTATTAGCAAGTTCCCCTATTGATACTTCTGTATCTATTTCAAAATCTGTCTCAACAATCGGAGAGAGTAGTTCTTTTTCTTCTTCTGTCAGTGAAGATAAAGAAGCATCTGTCAAATCCTTTGTTCTTTCTATATTGCCTGTGCTTACTACTCCTATAATATCTGTAAAGTCTTTTAGTAAAATTCCTTTTTGGCAAACCCCTGTCAACATTAAATTTTCATCTGCCTTGCCATCATTTTCATCTGCTTTAGTTTCATCATAAGTAGCTGTTGAAAAGTCTAAAGTGAATATGTTCTCATCGACAAGAGAACCATCTGCAGCAAAGACACTTATCTCTTCTCCTCTCAACTCTTTGTATTTAATATCACTTGAAAAACTATACAACTCAAAAGGAGCTGTTGTCTGCCCTTCTGTATAGAGCCAGTTATATGTAGAACCACATCCTTGACATACTTCTTTTACAATGACAGGCGTAACAATCTGTTTTACAAATTTCTCTTGGTCTTTATTAGAGCCGCACTTCACAACACTCCCATACACTGAAAAATGTTTTGTCTCGACAGTAAGCATGTTTTTAAAAGGATCAACTGTTGTAGGCAATCCAATCCAAAGGTCTAAATCATCGCTATAATACCCTACTTTTATGTTCTCTTCTTTTATGAAAGGAGGTATTTCCCTGTCTTCATAATAGTAAGTTATTTTTATTGGTTGGGAGAAAACAGCGCCATGTGGTATTCCATTGTAGGCCATCATTCCTGCCAAGACAGAATTACTTAACCCATTGAAATTCCTGTCTAATTGCTTAATGCCGACTGTTGTTACTGGCCTTCCATTTAAAGTTACTTCTGTCCCTGCTGGTATTTCCATTCTTATCTTGCTATCTGCAGAAACAACAAAAGTTGCTGTATCTTTATTTAATTTTTCTATGACTGTTCTGGGGAAAGTATATATTGTCTTCTCAAAAGAAAGTGTTTTCCCATCTTTTTTGATTGTAACAAGATAAGTAACTTCTGCAACAAGAGAATCAGCTGTTATTGTTATTTCAACTTTTGGTGTTTCTTGTTTGACATCAAAGCCTGCATCTGTATATTCTTTAAAATTATCTAAACATAATGGCAATCTTACAGAAACATAAGAACTTATCATCGGAGGAGATATCTGCCTGTCTAAACCATATAATTTTTCTGCCTCTATTACTGTCTGCTTAACACATCCAATTATATTAGAATTAAGGATATCCTGCTCTGTCTGTAAAAACATTGTCTCTTTTTCTTTTTCCTTTCCCCTTTCCCCTAATGACTGTATTTTAAAGAAAACAGTAACAGAAATCAAGATGACAAGCAATAATCCTACTATAACAAACAAACTAACTTGTGATTTTTTCCCCATCCTCTTAATAGAATTTTATTTATACATATATAAACCTTTTTATTTATAATATTACTTCTTTAGATGGAAAGCGGGGGTAGCGAAGTGGTCAATAATCTGATAAAGATTGGCTTGACGTGTCAGCTTCAGGAGCTGATCCCTTAGTGGGTTCGCGTGTTCAAATCACGTCCCCCGCATATATTTCTAATTCGGACTACTTTACAAAGTAAAGGTAGTCCTTAATCTCTTCTCCCTCAAGGCTCTTTGTAAGAGGCTTGGTGGGAATCTCCTCCCCCGCATAATTTTAATTAATAAACAAAAAATACACTAAGTCCATTAATTATTATCAAATAGATTATTGTATTTGTAAAGGGTGCTTTTATTTCTTGTAGATTGCCTCCCATCATTTTTAAGGTGATTATTGCTCTGATTAGGTTATGAAAAACTAATATTAAAGATAATAAAAAGATATTTTGAATCCCTATTATATTGTTTAAAATAAATATGATAGAGAGTGAGGCGGCTAATGAAAAAAAATTTACAAAAGACCATTGGTTAAATCTGTTAGCAATTACATCAGAAGCAGGAATTGTCCATACAATAAATTGTATTGTTGATAAATATCCGAATAACAAAAAATGTATGGCAGAAATAAAAGGCACTGGATCTAAATCAATAATTGGAAGCCTGCCAAAGAAAAATAAAAAAACAGCACAGAACAAAAACAAACTAATCCTGATGAAAATATCTTTGAACATTAATAGAAAAATTGTATTTATAAATGTAAAGATTAGTGCGTTTCTCAAAGATATTTTTCCAAGCCTTTTTTTTAATTCGTTTTTAAAATCCATCTTTATAATAATAAAAAACAAATTTATATAATTATTCGCTTTTCTATTATAAAATGAAAAAAAACAATCTTTTGAAATTATTTCTTGCAATACTCTTTTGCCTTTCTGCTGGATTTATTGGCTCTTTTTTTACTATTACCTCTATTGGTAGCTGGTATTCTCAAATAAATAAACCTTTTTTCAATCCTCCTAATTTTATCTTTGGCCCAGTATGGACTTTCCTTTATATTCTGATGGGAATTTCTTTATACTTAGTATGGCAAAGCAAAAATAAAAACAAGAAAATAGCTTTGACCTTTTTTTTTGTTCAATTAATTTTAAACAGCTTATGGTCAATATTGTTTTTTGGTCTGCAAAACCCATTGCTTGCTTTTATTGAAATAATTATATTATGGATAGCAATTTTAATGACAATTATCAAATTTCATAAAATATCAAAAGCTGCTTCCTATCTATTAATACCTTATATTTTATGGGTAAGCTTTGCTAGTATATTGAATTTAAGTATTTACTTGCTTAATAGGTGAAAAATGAAAAAGATATTACATTATTTTGCAACTTTTTTATTTACAATAGGTATTGATTTAATATGGATTAATTTTGTTATATCAAAAATGTACCAGGAAGCTCTTTCTGATATATTAAGGATAACTCCAATAATATGGTCTGCTTTTCTTGCATGGATATTAATACCTTTGGGCATTGTATTATTTACTGTCCCTAAAAGCAAAACTGCAAAGCAAAGCATTTTCTATGGAGCATTATACGGCTTAATCTTATATGGTGTTTATGATTTCACAAATTATTCTATTATGGCACCTTATACTTTAGTAATGACCTTGGCAGATATTGCTTGGGGAACTTTCCTCTGCAGCATTTCCTCTTTTTTCAGCTGGAAGATGAAGAAAGTTATTGTTAAATGAATTTTTTTACTTTTCCTAAAATTTTATAAATCCCTTTCTAAGTAAAATAAAGAGAATGATTGAAATTTTTACAGTAGGCGGATATTCTGAAGTCGGCAGAAACATGACTGTTGTCAAGTATAAAGACGAGGCTGTTATTTTAGATATGGGAGTTCATCTTGAAAGATATATTAAGTTCAAAGGAGATGATGAGCTTGAATTATTCAGTTATAATGATCTGAAAAAAGCAGAGGCCGTGCCTGATGATACTTGCATTAAAGAATTTAGAAAAAAGGTTTTGGCAATTATTCCGAGCCATGCTCACTTGGATCATATTGGCGCAATTCCGTATATGGCGCAAAGATATGACTGTCCTATTATTTGCTCTAATTATACAGAAGCTGTTATAACTGCTATTTTAGAAGACAAGCAAATGACTATTCCAAATGAAATAAAAATATTAGAAAAAAACAGGAAACTAAGATTATCTGATTCAATTACAATAGAACTGATAAATATAACTCATAGCATCCCTGATGCTACTCTTGTTGTCATACATACACCAGATGGACAGGTTATTTATACAAATGATTTCAAGTTTGATGACACTCCTGTCATTGGAGAGCCTCCTAATTACAACAGATTGAAAGAATTAGGAAAGGAAGGACATGTTAAATTATTATTAATAGATTCTATTTATGCTGATCAGGAGAGAAAAACCCCTTCTGAAATGATTGCAAAAGAGATGCTAAAAAAAGTAATGCTTGAAACAAAAGCAAATAAGAATGCTATTATTGTTACAACCTTTTCATCTCATATTGCAAGGCTTAAATCAATAATAGAGTTTGGAAAAATCCTAAAAAGGAAAATTGTTTTTTTAGGAAGAAGCTTAGGAAAATATGTCTATGCTGCTGAAAAAGTTGGAATTGTTGATTTTTCAAGCGACGCAAAAATAATCTCATATAAAAGCCAGATAGCGAAGATACTTAAAAAAATAGAAAAAGAAGGAAGAGAAAAATATCTTATTGTTGCAACAGGTCATCAAGGAGAGCCAGATGCTGTCTTGTCAAAGATAGCCAATGATAAATTTTCCTTTAAACTAATGTCTGATGATGTTGTGATTTTTTCCTGCAACACTATTCCTTCTCCATTAAATATAGCAAACAGGGAAATACTTGAAAAAAAATTAAAAGAAAAAGATATAAGGATGTTCAAAGAGATCCATCAATCAGGCCATGCCTCAAGGGAAGATCATAGAAATATGATTAATATGGTTAAGCCAGAGCATATTATCCCTAGCCATGTAGGAAAAGATAAAGCAGAGTTGATGGTTAATTTGACAGAACAGTTAGGATATAAAAGAGGAAAAACTGTTCATGTGATGGATGATGAGAAAAAATTAGAAATTTAATTAATTAAGCAAAAACTCCTATTCCTATTATCCCTTTAACTATCATTTCAACAGAAACTGCCATTAAAAATAAACCCATTATTCTTGACAAGATATTTACTAATTTAGGATTTACTTTTGAAACTAGCAAAGAAAAAATGAAGAAGATAATCCCTACTAAAACAAACGCTCCTATTAGATTTGTCAAAACAGCTATTCTTCCTAGCTCAAGTGTTTTTACTGTAATAAAAGAAATTGTTCCTGGTCCAGTAAGCATTGGTGTTGCAATAATTGTAATTAAACTATCTATGCCATGAAATTCACTTTTCTCTTTTTCATTTGGCCTTACCATATGCAAAGCAAGTAAAAACAAAACAATTCCTCCTGCTATCCTGAATGAATCTAATGTTATTCCAAAGATGTCAAAAAGAAAAGGCCCGATTAGTGTCATTACAACGGCAATAATAAACGCAGTAATGACTGCTTTCAATGCTATTAATTTAAGATTCATCTTTTTTTGATATGCTGCTATAAGAAAGGGAAAAGACGCTAATGGATTAAGAAGAACAAAGATTTGTATCGCAAAAGATAGATTGAATGGCATTTTTAAAACCTAAAAAAATTTATTTTTCTTCTGTATTAAAAAGAGGCATGCAGCAGATTTCATCCGAAGCACAATCTTTTACATTTCTTATCTCTATTTCTATTCCCGGATCGCATCCATCCACTTCATCTTTGCAATCTCCTCCTTTTTGATAACAGCTATCTGTTGTATCATTAAGATTCTGTACATTCCTAACTACGATAAATATCAAAATAACAAGAACTATCATAGCCAGTATTGCTATTATTATTGTGTTCAAAGATAGAGATTGGGCTTTTTTTTGTTTTTTCATTTTACTTGTAAAATCAACCTGTCAAGGCAACGCAGCATGGTGTTCCTTGATCATCACAATCCTTTGCAGAGGGATGCCTTACATATCCTTCATTACATGCATTATTTGTTGATTTATCACACACTCCTCCTACAGAAGTGCATGTGTCTGTGGTATGTGTAAATATCTTAATATTGCCTGTAAGAACAGCAATTAAAAGAACTAAAACAAGCAAAGCAAGAAGCGCAACTATTATTGTATTGATTGAAAGAGATTGTGCTTTTTTCATTTTCACGCCCTCAAGCAACATATATATTCTTCTTCGCAAGAGTAATCTGTTCTTGGCTTGTCATAATCCCCTGCACAATTTTCATATTGTCCTAAAATTGGCCTATCCCCAGATTCTATTTTTACGCATGTTCCTCCATTTGTCTCACACTTATTTGAAGAGGTTCTGAACTTTGCTATATTTGTTGTAAATATCATAACAACCAAAACCATAACAACTAGAGCTATTGCTGCAACAATTATAGTATTTATAGAAATTGACTGGGCTTTTTTTTTCATTTTTAACACCTTTAACTAATAAAAATGTATTGTTAGTTATGTATATAAAGATTTTGGTTTTAATAAATTTTAGTTAAAAGAAAAAGAAAGAAAAAAATTATGGCGGACATGCATAATTACTTACCCAATAATATGTGTCGCTTCCTTGCTCGACTTTATATCCATATATATCATTACATGGACCTTTTGTCTGGCCTTTATATTCTGCTTTGTAATACTTTCCTTGGTAACAAAGCCATGTGCATGATTCTCCTGAACAACCCTCTCCATTATTGTTTAGTGTAAAGTAAGTGTAAGAAGGGGCATCTGTGGGATCATTCACACATAATTTTATTGGGCTTCCATCTGGATTTATTTTTGATTTCATCCATTTGCCAGTATTAGCATTACAATAATAAGTTGTGCCTCCTGCTGTAACTTCTCGCATGTCATCTGTTGCATCTTTAGTGCAGGTATCCCATCCTCCTGTACTTCCTTCTGGACATATCCTAGTCCAATCTGAAGAATAAGTTCCTGGGTCATAGCAATTTGTGTCTCTTCCTACACACATGTTATCATGAGGACAGCACTTCTCAAAAGTGTAATCTGTTGCTGTATAAACCAAATATGTCCATGGTGCTCCTTTTGCTGCACATGCGTCTTTTATTGTTGACTGTACACATCTTCCTGCAGAACATGCATCATATAAATTACCTTCTCCTCCATCCACTGTTGTACAATCTAATGTTGTGTAAAAAGGGTCACTACCTGAACAATATGCCTGAAATACAAAATTATTATCTCCACAATAATCTGTCCATATATTATCCTTAACTCCATCAACTGGTACGTCTCTTTCTTGCTTCTGTACTTCTCTAGGTGTTCCACTTGAACTATCAATTTCTATTGCTGTAACTCTTCCTACAACTTTAACATCATCACTTAGATCTGTATCACTGCAAGAGCCAATACCACACATTCTATTAGGCACTACTCTAACAAAATATGATCCATCATAATCCCAATCTCCTCCAAATTTTGTCTCTGCCATTGCAACACAATCAACTATATTTTCTGTATCTGGAACAAAATTTTCATTTTGATCTTTACACTGACATGGTGTTGTAGCATCATAGCAGGCAGTTGCTGCGCCAACTGTGGTTGTTGTTGGTGAAGCAAGAGTAGTTGCTGTTCCTACTCTACAACTTATTGGCTGCTTTCTAATACACTGTGTAAAATCATAAGTACAATCGTTGTTGCATCTCAAAGTACCGCTTGAGTAAGGACTTGCTTCTGCACTTGGATATAATAAATTAGAAGTGCATGATTCTCCTGAAGTCATAATATACTTATAGCCGTCATTTTTATCTCTGTCGCAATATTCACTTGCATCAACTGTATTATCATTATTGCACTTTGTTGTAGCATTTGTTGCTTGATACTCGCACACATTTAGATTCCAAGTACATCCGCTAGTACATTGTGCCTTTGTTAATAATGGCTTAGGAACAAGATTATGATCATCTGGTGTTGCAGGATCATCCCATTGCGGATCAGTATATCTTCCAGCATTTAAACTAGAGCAAAGCTCAGATAAGGTTGAATCATTTGGATCACATTCTTCTGCTCCTTCTGTTGTTCCATCTGGTTTTCCTCCAACACATACACTTCCTGCTTCTCCTGCTGGCCTATATGTGCCTAAATCACTTCCCGTGTTTCTACATGGTGTTTTATCATATCTGCAATCATATCCACATTTTACAATTATTCCCGTGTATCCAAAACCCATTACATCTTCACAAGAAACATCATAATGACCATCTCCATCAGTATCTTCTAGTGAACCTATCCCATCTGTTATCCATTGTCCATTTGGATCAACAACACATTCCTCACCAAAAAAGGAATTAAGTATTTGGTCGTCATTATCTCTCCCTCCTGAATTATCATAACATCCCGCTGGCATATTATCGCATATAGGCACTGCTGGGCATGTAAACATCATGTCTGTTGTTAAAGCAATCCCTTTAGAAGCATACCATTGTTTTACCATCTCTGAATCCATAATATCTGTAGCAGCTACAGGTTCACTTCCACCTGATATAGCTGATAATGCTGTAAATTCAGTTTCTTGGTAATTTGTGACACCGCATCCTGATCCAGAAGATGATGCTGCTCGGTATTTAGTCAAATAGGTTAATCTTTCATCCAAAGTACATGCATTTTCTTTAAATCCTTCTCCATTTACTTTAGCAACGGTGTTTGAAGCAAAACATGCGCCTGTAGTAATTCCTGTTAAAATGTCATTTGTCACTGAATCAAAAGCAATGTTATATCTCACTATGTTTTCATTTTCCTGTACAAATTTTTCAGAATTGCAATATCCTCCTTCGCAATATCTGTTTTCTCTGAGCCAGAAAGTCAATTTTTCCAAGTCTGAGTCTAGTTCCCTTTTCATAACATAGTTCTCTGCGCCAAGGTTAGGCAATGCTCTTGACATTCCATTTAGCTCAAATCTAGTAAATACCATTTCAGGACTGTTGATTTGAGCAAATAAATTTATCATGTTGTTTGATGTGTCATCTGGATCAAAACATGAACGCTCATCAAAAAAGAACTTGAACTCTGCTGTCCCTCCTATGTCTGCTGCTCTATTATAACCAATAGCATATTTTGGTTTTGCTGGCTTCATAGAATCACAATTATATTTTCCTTCACTTGCTTCCCAATGCTTCTCAACCCCATCTGGATTAATTATATCCCAAACAAAAATATCTTCTACACCATCTCCAGAAAACACGTCTTTTGTAAACTTTCCTTCTAATTCGTTTATAAGTGCTGGCTCTCCTCCTATTTTAACAGAAAGCTCTGAAGGATATATCTTAAAAAGATCCTGCCATGTCGGATGAGTATTATACTCAGTTGCATCTGCATATACTCCATCTGTTGACCATCTCCATACATGTGCTGTATCAATATCATTATCTTTGATATAATAATTCTGGCATTTTTCTACAGTTGCTGATGTGCAAATCATTGCGCATAGTTCTTCGTATCCTCTTTTTTCATTCAATATTGCATTACATTTTGCCTCATTTGCTCCAGTACATAAATCATGGTAATTATCCTTAGTGATATCGCTCCTTAAAACTTCTTCAAGATTCTTTTCAGACACATCAGAATAAGGTGTTGCATCTTCTGAATAATCCGGCTCAATAAGTGTGCATCTTCCTGTGTAGCTGGCAACAGTACTTGGCTTATTTTTTATGATTGCTTCTGTTGAAAAATCTATTTGTGTAAAATCAAGATATATTTTGTTATTTTTATCGACTTTCCATTCCCCACATCCCTTATAAGTTAAATCCGTTTTCAAAGCAACTCTACATTCAGGAAGAAAATTTGGATTACTGTTATAGTCTTGTATTCCTCCTGTACATGACGAAACTGGTAAGGGATCAGAAAAGTGGTGAATAGAAGCAATTATAACATTGTTTACATCATCAACTTCAGAAGGATATTGCACAAATTGCCCATTGCTTAAAGTATTATAGTATGTTAACGCAAAGTCTCCTTCATTAAAATGTGCAGGTGGCTCTTTGTAATAATATCTCATCTCTGCTGCAGGTTCAAAAGTAACTCCATCTGGTTCCATTCTGTACATAAAAGGTCCGATCATCAAAGACATCTCAGGAGAAACTACTTCCTCTGCTGGTCTCGGAACAAGCTTCATCTTTAAGAAAGTAACTGGTTTTTGATAAGGATCTAAAACAATGGTTTCAACAGGAACTTTCAGAACAACTCTACCATCTGGAGATCGCATATTAACTTCTTTTAATATCTTTCCTGAAGTATCGCTTTCAACATTTACTTCTTGTGTAAAACTTAAGGTGTAAGTATTGCTTTCTAACTCATAATTATAACCTTTTCCACTAATGCTTAAGTCATGAGTAACTTCAACAACAATTGCTTCTTCAGTTATATCAACATGTGAAGCGAAATTTTCAAAAACAACATCATATCCTTCCTCCATATAAGAATAAAGGTTAAGGCAGCTTTCGAATTCTGAATCAAAATACCTTTCGATTAAAGGACCAGATCCCTCTATCGTTAAAACTTCAGAAAAACTATTTACTAATGTTTCTCTCATACAAGAATCATGTCTGTCTTTAAAATTGCTTACATCAACTGCTTGTAGCATGGTCTCTTTTCTCTCTTGTTCGGCGCTTTCTTTGTTTCTCATATTTGTAAACAAGAGAAAACCTCCAACTAATAAGACCAAAACAACACCAATAATAACAAACACAGAAATCTGTCCTTTTCTCATTATTC
>CAYMPC010000035.1:0-10896 GCA_964392465.1 uncultured Methanosarcinales archaeon
TACAACCCTTTTTGGTTTGATGAAACAGGAAAGCCTACTGAAAATCTTGATTTAGTAGTTTCAGTTCTAAAAAATAAGTTGCGTACAACATTGAATGGGCTTTTTGCTCCTTTTAATCCAGAATCATACTCTTATTTTATAGTTGGCTCTGCAGCTAACGGCAGTTGGAGATCGCAATCAGATTTAGACAATATAATAGATTTCATTTGCAAAATACAAAAAGGCGAAAAAATAAATGAAAAAGATACTGCTTATTTATCTACTTTTTATACTGATCAGGAGATTCAGGATTATTTTTTTGATACTGCTCATAAATATTATCTTGATCCAGGAAGGGCTTATGTTTCTGATTTAGATTTAAAAGTAAAAGGTATTCATATAGACGGCAGAAAAATAAGAAAAATGTATGACATAGGAGAATTAAAGGTTAAAGAACTTGTAGAAAATGAATATTGGAATGGAACGATTCATGTTTTTTACAGTCAAATAATAGTTCCTCCTTATTTTGCTGTTAATGAAAAAAGATGGGTTATCCCAGAAGAATTTTAATAATTCATAAGCAAAATATATAAATCAAATTCTAATCCAAGAAGATATCTGCGCGGGGGTAGCAAAGCCTGGTCAAATGCGCTGGACTTAAGACACTAAGAACAGTCTTCAGCTGTACTGAAGGCAAGATATCCAGTTCCTTAGTGGATTCGAGGGTTCGAATCCCTTCCCCCGCATCCTTTTTACAAAAAACAAGTTTTTAAAAAAGCAGACTATATCCAAGTCTTTCTACTACCAAAGAAAGGTTTTCTTCTATATACTCAGGAGATAATGGCGCTGATAAAAAAGAGGGTAATTCCTTTACTAAAACAGAAGATACTTGCGCTGAATCTGGCTTATTTTGAAAATAAGCAGTTACAGCTTCTTCTAATAATTGATATTGTTTTGAAGGCATTAATACCCAATAAGGAGTATATCTTTTTCGTTTTTTTGGCTTAATCTCTTTTGTTTTTTCTCTTCTTTGTTGTTTAGGCTTTGTTTCTTTGTGCATTTCATCTTTTTTCTCTTTTTCTTCTACTAGGTTTACTATATTTTTTCTTCTTTTATTTGTTATTGCTTTATAGTTAAATACACGATCCAAATCAGTTTTATCAGGTAAAACAAAATATTTTTTTGGCACGATTGGCTTTTTTCCAGTTAAACAGTAATACCTCATATATTTTAAAGCACTAGGTAGTGTGTCTCTTATTGTCACTCCATTTTTTTTATATTTGTGATAATAATCCACTAACTGTCTTTTTTCTATTAATTCTTTTGGTGCAACACCTTGATTTAAAAGATAAGATGTGAAAAGATAAACTATGTTAAAAGCTTCTATTTGCGAAGGTAGAGAGGAAAGACTTAATTCTCGACTTATTTCTTCAGGTGGTCTTTCCATTAAAGTATTTACGACCTCATTTATACTTTTTTGTTTTTCAAGATAAGGAATCATTTTAATTTTGGAGAAATATGATTCTATTAAAAAGCTATTTTTATTTTTAATATACAAATCTTTATATTAATATATAAAAACAAAACATTTATATTTTAGTTTCTTTTTATATATACCTAAATAGAAATAATTTCCATTAATATACATAATATTACTAACTGTATACAAATAACCCAAAATCTACAAAGAAAATTAAAAAACTGTGAAAAATGGTTTCAGCAATAAAAATAAACAAAGAAACTCCTATTTATCTCAGCATAGAGGAAGTAAGAGCATTATTAGCGTCTATAATAGATGCCAGAGATAAATTAATGATAAGACTTCTTTATGAAACCGGATGCACTCCAACTGAATTAACTAAAATTTCAGTTTCTGACATTGCCGGAAATTCAATAAAAATAAAAAACGAGGATACGAAGCAATTGAGGTTTTCCAAGATTTCTGGTAAATTATCAAAAGATCTTTCTTTATTCATCCAAGGTAATAAATTGGGCAAAAAAGATTTTATTTTATCAACAAGACAGAGCAAAAAGATATCTGAAAAAAGAGTGAGGCAATTGGTCCAGATATACACAAAAAAATGCAATAACCGAGCTATAAATCCAATGATGTTTAGATATTATCATATTGCGCATGCTTATTTAAATGGTGTTTTTATTGAGGAGATTGCAAAACAGATTGGTCTGACCAAATTAAGAATCTTTCAAATATTACAGGAATTTGATATAAAACCAAAAGAAAATAATTATAATCATTTTTTAAGCAGAATAGGATAATAAAAAATTTATTTAAATTGAATATTTAGATGTTTAGAGAGTTAGAGAGATAACTTTTATATTTGCTTATTTTCTTCTTTGATTAATGAAAGATATGGAAATTGTTGATTTATGCAAAACATGCAGAAGATGCTGCATAGGGACAGAGATAAGGCTGATTCCTGAGGATATAGAAAGATGGAAAAAAGAAGAAAGGCTTGACATTCTTCTTTGCATAAATCCTTTATTGGGAGAATCAAGACAGATTATAAAAAAGGACAATAATGATGAATGCTTTTTTCTGACTGAAGAGGGAAAATGCAAGATACAAGAAACAAAACCATACATATGTAAAAGATTTCCGCAATCTAAAAAGCAGGCAATGGCTTTTGACTGTAAATTGATTGATATATTAAATTTGAAATAATATTATTTAATTGGGGTCTTGGTCTAACTTGGCTAGAATACGCGGTTCGGGGCCGCGTGATCTGGGTTCAAATCCCAGGGACCCCATTGAAATTTTTAATATTGAATAAAAAAGGTTTTATTTTTAATCCTCTTTAATTAAATAGAAAAGACCTAGATTTTTCCCATTAAAGCTATATTCTGTTGCAGAAACATCTCTTTGTATCATTTGACTTTTTAATTTTATCATATGAAGAAATTCTTCATCGGTGGTAGGAAATTCTGCACTCTCTGTCTCAATAGTTGTTCTGTCGCTTAATAGTATTCCATGTAGATGATCTAATTCATGCTGTGCATTAAAATTATTTGTTAATATCTTAGTTTCCCTATACCCTATTTCTTCAGGAAACCTCCTGAATCCATATTTTAAGATTGTTTCTTCTCCCTCTAAATTATAGCCTCTCATTTCAAAATAAGAATATCTTGGAACTAGAAATCTTCTTTTTGGGATACTTCCGCAGCCTTCATAAGAAGGACATTCTTTTTTTCCTACGTTTACTATTTCAGGATTTAGAAGAGTAATATATTGTCTGTTTTCCGGAAGAGGTACATATATTACACTAATAGGGGAAGGTGTTGTTGTCCAATATACATTTTCAGAACTAGCTGCAGCCCAATTATATTTTTTCATCATTTCTATTATAATATCTGTTAATTCTTCAGCAAGCTTTATATCACTTGGACTTTTTATATCCAGCGGGGCAGCAGGAGATGTAACCCATTGATCTCTAGTTAAAATTGTTGCCCTCTCTGCCTTGTGTTTTTCTATTAAATCCATCTTTCTTGAAAAAAAAGAGTTATATATAAAAAAGACGGTTTAAGGGCTTAAGTTCGTCTTTTGTTGATTAAGACAGCAAACTATTTATATTTCAAAAATTTAATATCAAATATCAATATTACAGGTGAGATCATGACAAAATATATGTGCTATAAATGCAACAGGGAATATGAAACAAATGAGATAAGATTTACAGGCACAAACAAATTTGAATGTGTATATTGCCTAGGTATTAAAACAAGACAGATAGAACCGGTACAACATAAAAAAGTAGAAGAGAAGCCAAAAGAGGAAATTGTAGAATACACATGCGGGAATTGCAATTATTCTTTCAAGAGAAAAAAATCTGCTTTAATCACTTCATGTCCCTATTGTAACAAAGAAGGTACGTTAGCTGTAAAAAAATCACATGATGCAAGTAAATTATTAAAAGAGAGCATGGATAAAAATTATGATTTTTGATTATTTTAATTCTTTAAATTTTTTATAAAAAATAAATAAAAAATATAGAATCTTATTATTTTGGTTTTTGTGAAAACGCAGAATAATGAACTAATGTTCCATCTTGCATTCTTGCTACTTGTATTCCAACATCTCCATATCCGCTTGGCAAAAAGTCTCTAAATGCTCCTGGCTGATTAATATCTCCATCATAGAATGCTGTAACAAAGTGAGTTAGCTCTCCCTGTCTTACTTCTTGAATTAAGTTTATCCTATCTCTAAGAGCTGCTTGCCCAGAAACCAAACTTTGTGCTGCTATTCCTGTGCTTGTCCTTTGTTTGTTGGCTGTCCATAATTGAGGATTACCAAATCCTGACATGAACAAAGTATATCCTCCACTTTTTGAAGGGTCATAACAAACAATTAACTGTCCATGTATCTGAGCTTTTCCTCCTAAGGTTGTTGGAATAAAACTAAGCTGAGCAACACTTTTGCTTAAACTTGCTCTTAGTGCATCAGATTGCATATATTGTATAATATCTGCTAGATTATCTTTTTGAATGTGTCCAGGTGGAATTTCCAACATATCTGCAACATCCCTTATATGATCCCATAAATTTTGTTGACCTTTTATTGCTGCAATAGCAGCAGTAGGGAAGGCATAAAGTATATCTGTTTGTCCAAGCTGAGAACTGGCTGAATAACCTGCTGACTGTTGTGCGCATCTATTTGCTGAAACATCAACGGTTTGTTTGGGTGGAACTACTACTGGTATGCTTGTCATTCTTGGTTGCTGACCTGAATCGCTTGCTCTCAAAACTGCTCCTTGTGGAACATAAACTGATGTATCAGAATTATTTTCTATTCTTGCGCCTCCTATACTTCCTGTAGTTGTAATCCTTAATAGATTATTTCTCAATGCTTCCTGAAAATCAACTACATTTATGTATGCAAAACTTTTTGCTACATAAATAGGCAACACTATTGTTCCTTCATCAAGACTTATGAGCTGACCTGTTTCAGGCTTTCCTAATGTTGCTTCTAAAGAATTTGAATTTACACTTGTTGATGCTGATGTATCTCCTGGTTTACTTTCCTTTTTTCCAAAAAGTCTGCTAAGCATTTTTTATCACCTTCTTATATATAACCACTAAAAAGTAGTAATATTTAAATATTTCTATTTTTTGTTTTTTTCTCTTTTCACAATCTTTTTAAAGGATTTAATTTTAGCTTCTAGATTATGGAATGGAAAATTGAATTAACTGGGAAAAAACAAGATCTTAAGAATGCTATATTAATTGCCGGCTTGCCTGGAATAGGGAATGTCGGAAAAATAGTTACTGATTTTATTATTGATGAATTAAAAGCTAAGAAAGTTTGTGAGTTTTTCTCATATCATATGCCACATTCTGTTTTTGTGCAAGAGGATAATCTTGTAGGTATGCCAAAGATAGAGCTTTATTTTAAAGAAGTAAAAGGGAAAAAATTGCTTATATTAACAGGAGATGCCCAGCCGATTGATGAGATTGGATGTTATAGTTTATGTGAGGGTGTTTTAGATTTTTTTCAACAAAATAAATGCTCTGAGATAATAACTTTAGGAGGAATCGGTTTGCAAAATATTCCAAAAGCTCCAAAAGTCTATTGTACTGGCAACGATAAAAAGATTGTGGAGAAATATAAAAAAGATACTGAGATGAGTACGAAAGTATATGGTGTTGTAGGGCCTATTATTGGTGTTTCTGGTATTTTGCTTGGATTGGCTGAAAAAAGAAAGATAGATGGCGTTTCTTTATTAGCTGAGACCTTTGGCCATCCAATGTTTTTAGGATTGAAAAGCGCAAAAGAGATATTAAATGTTTTAAATAAAAAAATAAAGCTGGATTTAGATTTAAAAAACCTTGAAAAAGAGATAAAAGCATTTGAGTCAAAAATGAAAATAGCAGGAGAATTAGGAAAGGCTTCAAAAAAAGGAAAAGATAAGAAAGAGGATGTTAATTATATTGGGTAATTTTTTATTATAAGATTAATTTTTTTAAAAATCTTTATTCGATAAAAGCTCCTTTCTCAATTCAAAAATATTATATTCAAATCTAGTTCCATCCCAACAACAGGCATCTCCACTCCAAAATTATCAAGGACTTCAGGATTTATTTCTCCTAATATTCCAATTTCTTTTCCTTCAAACAGTACTTTCCCTACTCTTCCTTGTATAAAAGAGGGATGGCTTGTTTCTTTTATCTCATACTTTAAACCTAAAGACCTGAATAAATAGTCTAACACTTGCCTTATTTTTGTGTAATCTACATCATTGTTGCAAAGAATTGCTGCTATATTACAGGTTTCTTTCACCCCTGTTTCTTCTTTGCTGTCTAATCTGAAAACATAACCTGTCTCAAATAAATTCTGCGGATATTCATTATGTGTATTCTCTTTTAGAATATTTAGTAAGTTAGATAATAAAGTATATCTCATCAAAGAGTATTCTTCTGATTTTGAATTCCCAATTTCAACACAATCTTTTTCATCCAATTTCATCCTTTTGAATTGTGTTTCTTTATTAGATATATAATAAGAACTTGTCTCAAGCATATTTAGTCCTGATAAAAGATAAGAGACTTTTTTCCTGAATTTTTCAAATTGATCTTCATGGCCTGTTGTTGCTTTCTTTGGTATTTCAGGGATAAACTTTTCATAACCATACGCAATTGCAATATCTTCTGCTAAATCAACTTGATGGATAATATCTGATCTATAGGCAGGAATTAAAACAAGTTTATCTTCATAACCAAAGCCCATTTTTTCTAATAATCTTTTTAATTCTTTTTCATTTAATTCAAGACCAAGCCATTTATTAATAAAGGATAAATCAATTTTCATTTTTCTGTATGTTAAGTCTGGAGTAATAAGTGTTTTATCAGGATAAACGACTTCCATAGAATAGATATCAGCTCCCATATCTGCTAATGCACAAACTAAAATATTCAAAACATAGATATTTGTGTTTAAATCAAAACCAGAGACTTCTATGAATGCTTCTTTTGTTGTATCAACAATTTTTCCAGTATGATGAGAGTTAATTATTGGAGTGAAGCTCAGAATATTTTTTTCAGCATCTCTAAAGATAGCATATTTTTTCAAATCTTTTACTAAATGCCTGTATTCAATCCCTGTAGGATGTTGCTCTAATATCTGTTTAGCTGTCATTTCTTTATTTGCTTCTAATGGTTTAAAAATAATATCCTCTGGTTTTCTTGCCTCAAAATAAATTGGCATCTTTATTTTTTCAAGAGGATAAATACCAATTGCTGCTTTTTTCCTTTTCCTGCAGAAAGTAATATGTAATTTTTCCTGTATTTGTATCAATTCTCTGATTTTTTCATCATTCAATTTAAGATTTTTCACAATTGCACACACTGTATATGGCCTTACTTCTTTCATATCCTTTGCAACAAATACTTTATATCCTGATTTTTTTACTGAATATCTTTTTAATCCTGTATTTACACCTACAAAAGAACTTAACGCCCTTCCAAAACCTTGCTCTGACAATAAATCTGGCCTATTAGGAAAAATTTCAACTATAATTTCTTCATCATCTATACTTTCTAAATCTGTGCCAAGCATAGAAATCCTATCTTTCAATTCCTCTGTTGATAGTTTCTTGCCTATCAACCTCTCCAATACTTTTCTATTAATATTTACTGTTGGCATTTTATTTCAACCATATTTTTAATTCTCTCATTTGCTTGACATCGTTTTTATACAAATCCCTTATATCTGCAATATTCCAGTTCTCTTTTATTAGTCTCTCCAAACCAAGACCCCATGCTAATACGGGAACAGGATATCCTAATAATGGCTTTGTGACTTCTGGCCTAAATATGCCTGATCCTCCCAGCTCAACCCATTCTTTTTTTACAGGATGATATACATCAACCTCTGCGCTTGGTTCTGTGTAAGGAAAATGGCCTGGCCTTATTCTTACGTCTGGGAAGCCCATCTTTCTGAAAAATTCTTTTAGATACCCTAATAGATTACTGAAGTTGGCATCTTCATCTACAACTATTCCTTCTACTTGATAAAATTCAAATCCGTGTTTCCAGTCTAAGGTCTCATTTCTAAAACATTTGCCTACTGAAAAAAACTTTGCAGGTAGGTCTTCTTTTTTTAATTTAGATAGAGTTAATGCGCTTAAAACAGTTGTATGTGTCCTAAGCAAATTCTCTCTTGCCTTTTCTTCACTCCATTCTGTCCTCCAACCTAAAGAACCTGTTGTCCATCCATTTTCATGTGTCTTTTTAACTCTTGAAACCAATTCCTTTTCTGATATTTTTCCTTTTGCAGGGTTTTTCAGATAAAAAGTATCCTGCATTTCTCTTGCCGGATGATCTTGAGGAACAAACAAAACATCTAAATCCCAAAAAGAGGAATGAACACAATTACCTGTCATTTCTTTAAAGCCTAGTTCTAACCATATGCTTTTTATATATTCAACTGCCTGATTAGTAAAGTGCCTTTTTCCTCCTGATATATGAGGAACATTGATTTCAACATCATATTCTCTAAATTCTTTATTTTTCCATTTTTTCTCTTTTAAATCTTTAGAAGTTAGCTTATCAATAATCTCTTTATCTGACACTTTTATTTTTGAAAGTTTCTCTCCTGTGGCAGTAAATGAAATCTCTCTCAATATCTTTTTTTCTTTTTTCAATATTTCTTTTCTTCTTAGCAAATCATCTAGAACTCCTTTATCTTCAGTATTTATTTTTTCTAGCTCAATTGGAAAGTTTTTTTTCAGAAATTTTTCTTCAGGGCTTTCCTTTTCCAAAATTTTTTTTCCTTCCTCATTTATTCCAACTATAAGCTCTTTGTCTTTTTTAACATCTATTGCATTTTTTCTTCTTAAAAGACCTATTGATATATTTATTTCATTGATATCAAGGCCTGATTTTTTGCTTAATTCTGTTAAAGAAAGCTCTTTGTCTTTTATTGCATGCAAAAATCTTTTTTCTGGCAGTCCTGCTTTTTTATAATGCTGTCCATTTTTATCCAATGCAATAGTTTCTTTTTCAGTTGATTTAATTATTATTATCTCCTTATTCTCCAACCATTGTAATGCTCTCATTGCCTCAATATCTTTCATTCTGGAATTTTCAACTAGCTCATCAAAAGAAATCTTGTTTTTTAAGTGAGGCAATATTTTCCTTTCTAGAGGATGAAGTTTTCTAGCTAGCTCTTCAACAGTCATTTTGGAGATAAATGCATTTAGATATTTATAGTTTTGGATATCTAAAATAAAGATATAATCGAAAAGTATATATATCTATAATACTATGTTAGTATAGAAAATTGTATATTTTGTATATTTGATAGACTAGACTGGAGTAAAATGGCCCTTGAACTACCTTTTTTAAACAAAAAACCTAAGATTGATGATATTAAGTATAATATAGATGCTTTAAAATATGAATTAAGAAAGGCAGAGGGAAAATTAAAATCAGATTCCCAATTAATAATAGACCAGCTTTCTTCTGCTGATGCAAAGAGATTATATGAATATGGTTTTTTAACTCCAGTAATAGTTAAAGGAAAAGTTGCTAGTGAAAAAGGTCAGGAAAAGTTTGAGAAATTCCAGCATAATGTTGTTCCTACTGAATTTCCTTCTCCTAAACGAAGATTCAGATTAGTCCTTGAATATCCTAATTTTAATGTTGAGCAGACTT
Source organism: uncultured Methanosarcinales archaeon (assembly GCA_964392465.1). Lineage (GTDB taxonomy): Archaea > Nanobdellota > Nanobdellia > Woesearchaeales > GW2011-AR15 > JAAXVZ01. The sequence continues at coordinate 9,646 of CAYMPC010000035.1, forward strand.
ATTATTGGTTCTTGAGATTTTTCAGCGAGACTTGGGGATTCAATAAAGTTGAAAAAATAATAGATACTATGGCTCAGAGTGTTTCTTCAAGCACTTTTGGAAATATGCAGACAAGAATAGGAGCACAGCAAGCTCAAGCATCACAATATCTTAAAGGGATAAGCGATATGATTAAAGGACTTTTCCAGATAGTAAGAGAAATAAGAATTATTGATGAAAGATTGCAATATTATTATGATAGCGATGGGGATTCAAAAGGAAATTCTGCCAGTGCATTAAGTTCTGAAATTGTATTAAAAGGCTTATGGATAGACCAAGTTGAAGGAGGAGCAAAAAATCCTGCTTCAGTATATGGATTAGCGCAAACTATGGGTTTTTCAATTTTACCGGATCTATTTTTTAGAGTAAAAGTAAGTAGCAGAAGCTCCCTTGAATCTGATGTTGATAAATTAAAGTTCAATGCTAAAGTTAGAGAGGTATTGAAAAGAAAATTAAGGCAATATTATGAATGGAAACTAAGAACAAAAAAAGAATTGCTTGTAAGAAGGGATTTTGAAATTAAATATATGAGACAGCATTATGACACTATCAAATTATATATGTCATGGGTCAAGCCTTATCTTAGGAATATCAGAAGGATGAGATTATATGAAAAAAATATGGAAAATCCGAATATAATAAATGCTTTTGAAACACAGATAATAGAGATTGAAACACTTTTTATAAGGCCTGATTTTGGAGGAACTTCTGCTGTTGTTTCTTTGCACATTTTTTACAGAGTCAAACCTGAACTAGCTTATCATAGTTATGAATATCAGCATAAAGGGCCTATTTATTCTGGAATGGCAGATATAACTATCAGGGCATATGAATGGGATGGCGGGAAGATAGAGAAGTATAAATCATATAGGCAGAATGATGATCTTGATTTAATGAGTACTGTTGATGAATCTATTCAATCTGCTATGGATGCTCTTGGAGACGATTTGAAGAAATATTTGAAAGAAGCTGATCCAAGTATGGGTTTTCCAGAAGATCCTAAAAAAAAAGAAGCAGAAAAACCACCTATGAGACCAGGAATTTTAGAGCCTTTTTTAGCTGTTTTTGACGGATTTAAAGAAATTGCATCTGGCTTTACAGGAGGACCAAAAAGCAGTGAGAAAAAGCCGGAAAAGAAAAAGAAAAAAGAAAAAAAATGGTAGTAAGTTAAAAAATAACACAGGGCAGCTAATTTTTCAGCAGAGGCTGCCT
>CAYMPC010000036.1:0-10831 GCA_964392465.1 uncultured Methanosarcinales archaeon
AGGGAACTTGGAAAAAAAGGCGTTTCTGTTCCTAATGGTTTTGCAATAACAGCAACAGCTTATCATTATCTTCTTGAAAAGGCAGGGATAAAGAACAAAATAAGAGAAATTCTTAGCGATCTTGACACAGGAGATATGGAAAACCTTGCGGATAGAGGGCATAAAGTAAGGGCATTGATAAGGTCTGCAGAATTTCCTCCTGAATTAAAAAATGTCATTTTAAGCGCATATAGAGATTTATGCGGAGCATATCATAAAGACAGATCAGATGTTGATGTTGCTGTAAGAAGCAGTGCAACAGCAGAAGATCTTCCTGATGCGAGTTTTGCAGGGCAGCAAGAAACATATCTCAATATAAAAGGAGATCATCAACTTTTAGACGCATGTAAAAAATGCTTTGCTTCTTTGTTTACTAATAGAGCAATTTCTTACAGGGTTGACAAAGGATTTGACCATTTTAAGATAGGATTATCTATAGGTGTGCAAAAGATGGTTAGATCAGATTTAGCCTGCTCAGGAGTTATGTTTTCAATTGATACAGAATCTGGATTCAAAGATGCTATTTTAGTTACTAGCTCTTATGGGTTAGGAGAAAACATTGTTCAGGGAGCAGTAAATCCGGATGAGTTTTATGTTTTTAAACCAACATTGAAAAAAGGATTTAAGTCAATTATTTCAAAGAAAGTAGGGGAAAAATCAATCAAAATGATTTACGATATGCAAGGCAGCAAAGGCACAACAAAAAATATTTCAGTGCCAGAAGAAGATAGAAAAAAATTTTCTTTGCATGACGAGGAAATATTAACATTGGCAAGATGGGCCAGCAATATAGAAGATCATTATTCTGAAAAAGCAGGTTATTTCAAGCCAATGGATATGGAATGGGCAAAAGACGGAAAAAGCAACGAACTTTTTATTGTACAGGCAAGGCCTGAAACAGTTGTAAGCAGAAAAGACAGCTCAAAAATTGAGGAGTTTAATTTAAAGGAAAAAGGAAAGGTTTTAGTTACTGGAAGAGCAGTTGGACAAAAAATAGGTGAAGGCATGGCTCATGTTTTGAGAAGTGTTAAGGATATAGGCCTTTTCAAAAAAGGAGAAGTTCTTGTTACTGAAATGACTGATCCTGACTGGGAGCCAATCATGAAAATCGCAGCAGCAATTGTCACAAACAGAGGAGGTAGAACATGTCATGCAGCTATTATCTCAAGAGAGTTGGGTATTCCATGTATTGTTGGAACAAATGATTCTACTCAAATCTTAAAAACAGGAGAAAAAGTTACTGTAAGCTGTGCAGAAGGAGATGAAGGATTTGTTTATGAAGGCTTTTTGAAGTATGAATCAAAACAAATTGATTTAACAACCTTGCCCAATATAAAAACACAGATAATGATGAATGTGGGAAATCCAGAAGAGGCATTTGAATTAAGCTTTCTGCCTAATGAAGGAGTAGGGTTGGCAAGGGAGGAATTTATAATTAATTCTTACATCAAAGCACATCCAAATGCGCTTATTGATTTCAAAAAATTAGATGAAAAAACAAAAAAAGAGATTGATAAACTTAGTTTTGGCTATGAAGATAAAAAGCAATTCTTTGTTGACAAACTAGCAGAAGGAGTTTCAATGATTGCAGCAGCCTTCTATCCAAAAAAAGTGATATTGAGATTCAGCGATTTTAAGACAAATGAATATGCAAATCTTCTAGGAGGACAAGCATATGAGCCAAAAGAGGAAAACCCAATGATAGGATGGAGAGGAGCATCTAGATATTACAAAGATGGCTATAAAGAAGGATTTGCGCTTGAATGCAGGGCAATAAAGAAAGTAAGGGAGGAGATGGGCCTTACAAATCTAGAGCTAATGATACCTATCTGCAGGACAGTTTCAGAAGGGAAAAAAGTATTAGCAGAGATGGAAAAAAATGGGTTGAAACAAGGAGAGAACGGATTAAAAGTAAATGTTATGTGCGAAGTTCCGAGCAATGCTATCTTGGCAGATGAATTTTTGGATATTTTTGACGGCTTTTCAATTGGAAGCAATGACTTAACCCAATTTACTTTAGCATGTGATAGAGATTCACAGTTAGTTGCTGATATTTATGATGAGAGAAATGAAGCAGTTAAGAAATTAATTAGGAATGCAATAGAAGTTGCAAATAAAAAAGGAAAATACATAGGGATATGCGGCCAGGCACCATCAGATTATCCTGATTTTGCCCAATTTTTAGTTGAGGCTGGAATTCATTCTCTTTCTTTGAATCCAGACAGTATTGTTAGGACAAGATTAGCAATAGCAGAGACAGAGAAAAAACTTGGAAAATAGTTTTTTATTTTTTTATTTCAATCTATTAAATACTTAAAAATTTAAAACAAAAATTTAATAAGATTAAATTACTTTTTTAAGTTAATGGCATCGATTCTAACCCATTTTTCAATATTAATCTTATATTTTTTATTTCCAGGGAAATTTGATTTTCTTTCTCTTTTGATAGGATGCCAGTTTCCTGATTTAGAATATTACTTAATTTATATTAAAAGAATGATTACTAGCAAAAATTTGATTATATCATATAGAAGAACACAGGAGAGTGCCTTACATACAATCTTAGGCACTTTTTTTATTAGCATACCTTTATCCCTTGCTTTAGTTTATTTTATTAAATTATCAATAGGAGCAGAATTTAATCTTAATATAGTTGCTTTTTCTTTAATAGTTGGGTTGCTTAGCCACTTAGTTTTAGATATACCTGCCCATAGGCGTCTAATCTTATTTTATCCTTTTGTATTTAAGGAGAATCCTTTTCTTTTGAGATTACAGATTAAATTTATAAAAAAATTATATCCTTACAAAAAAGTAGAACTTTTTCCATATCAATACCTATATGAATATAATTGGCTAGTTCTATCTCATGTTTTTATGTTTTTTTCCTATATTATCTATGTAATAATCAAGTAACAAAAAATTTATTAACTGTTGTGGATTAGCTAAATTTTGATTATTAGTAGTTATAATTACAAAAAAACAAAAAAGAAGGTGAGTGCTATGATAAAGATAGCAATTAATGGTTTTGGAAGAATAGGAAGACAAGTTCTTAGGATAGGGCAAAATTATCCTGAATTGGAGTTTGTTGCAATAAATGATTTAGGAGATGCAAAAACACTAGCACATCTCTTAAAGTATGATACCATTTATAGAGCATTTCCAGGAGACATTTCTACAGAGGGAAATGCTATTGTTGTAAATGGAAAAAAAATACCTGTATATGCAGAAAAAGAGCCTGAGAAATTGCCTTGGAAAAATCTTGGAGTTGAGATTGTTGTTGAAGCAACAGGGAAATTCACAAAACAGGAAGATGCCTCTAAACACTTATTAGCAGGTGCAAAAAAAGTCTTGATTACTGCGCCTGGAAAAGGAAGCAATGTCAAGATGATTGTAAAAGGTGTCAATGAGCATACTTATAATAAAGAAAAAGACAATATCATCAGCAATGCATCATGCACGACAAACTGCTTAGCTCCGATAGTAAAAGTGCTGAATGATAATTTTGAAATAGAAAAAGGGTTTATGACAACAATCCATGCATATACTAATGATCAGAATATTTTGGATCTGCCTCATAAAGATTTGAGAAGGGCAAGGGCAGCAGCACAAAATATAGTTCCAACAACAACAGGCGCAGCAGAATCAGTTGCAGAAGCCATTCCTGAACTTAAAGGAAAACTAACAGGATTAGCAGTAAGGGTTCCTGTTCCCTGCGGTTCATTGACAGATTTTGTATGCATTCTGAAAAAGCCAACAACAAAAGAACATGTAAATTGGCTTTTCAAGCAAGTTTCAGAGCACCATCTAAAAGGAATATTGCAATATACAGAAGATCCAATTGTGAGCTCTGATATTTTGGGAAATAATCATTCATCTATATTTGATGCATTATCCACAATGATGATTGGAGATAATTATCTGAAAGTTGTTGCATGGTATGATAATGAATGGGGATATAGTAATAGATTGGTTGACTTATTGAGAATGATGTGATTTAATTATTTAACCCTGTTCTTTTTTCTCTTTTCTTTTTTCACAACACCATTTAATTTATAATATAGTATCTTTTCTTAAGGATAATAATTAGAATAGGTGAGAGTAATGGATGTTTTTGATAATGTTAAAATGCAGTTGCAAAAAATAAACAAAATATATAATTTAAAAGATAATGAAATGGAATTATTATTGAGTCCAAAAAGAATAATTCAGATGAATTTTCCTGTAAAGATGGATAATAATTCTATAAAAAGATTTAATGGCTATAGAGTACAGTATAATGATTCAAGAGGCCCAACAAAAGGTGGAATAAGGTTTCATCCAAAAGTTGATTTGGGAGAAGTTAAGAGTTTGGCATTTTGGATGGCTTTGAAATGTGCTGTAGTAGATATACCTTATGGGGGAGCAAAGGGAGGAGTTGAGGTTGATCCTAAAAAACTATCAGAGAAAGAACTAGAAGCATTATCAAGAGCCTATGTAAAAGCAATACACGAGTTTATAGGGCCAAATAAAGATGTTCCTGCTCCAGATGTTTATACTACACCGCAGATAATGGCATGGATGCTTGATGAATATGAAAAAATAAAAGGGGAGCATCTTCCTGGTTTGATAACTGGAAAACCTGTTGAGTTAGGAGGCTCTCAAGGAAGAGGGTTTTCAACATCTCAAGGAGGAGCCTATGTTCTTAGAGAATATATGAAAATTAAAGAACAAAACCCAGAAGAAACAACAGTCGCCATACAAGGCTTTGGAAATGTAGGAAGTTTTATGGCAAAAATACTTCATGAAGGGGGCTATAAAGTAGTTGCTGTTTCAGATTCAAAAATTGGGCTTTACAATGAAGAAGGTCTTGATATTACTGCAGTAATGCATCACAAAAAGCAGACAGATAAAATGTCTGGGTTTAAAGGAGCTAAGGAAATAACAAATGCAGAGTTATTAGAACTAGATGTTGATGTTTTAGTTCCAGCTGCATTGGAAAACCAAATAACAAAAGAAAACGCAGATAAAATAAAAGCTAAAATGATTTTGGAACTAGCTAATGGTCCTGTTTCACCTGAGGCAGATACAATATTAGAAAAGAAAAATATTCCTGTCATTCCGGATATTTTGTCAAATGCTGGAGGAGTAACAGTAAGTTATTTTGAGTGGGTGCAAAACTTATATGGTTATTACTGGACAGAACAAGAAGTATTAGAAAAACTAGAAAAAATAATGGTTAAATCGTTTATTGAAGTGTATGAAACAGCACAAACTCACAATACAACTTTTAGAAACGGAGCATATATATTAGCTATAAAGAGGATTTTGACAGCAGAAAAATTAAGGGGAAATCTTTAATTTTTCCTTTTTTCTGGATTTTTTCCGAAATCCTTTAATACTCTTAAATAATCATATCTTTTAATGAAAATAGCTATTATAGGAGCATCAAAAGACAGAAATAAATTTGGAAATAAAGCAGTTAGGGCATATAAAGAAAAAGACCATGTTGTTTTTCCTGTAAATCCCCATGAAAAAGAGATAGAAGGCCTACCTTGCTATAGCACATTAAATGATATACCTCTTGATGTAGAAGTTGCTTCTGTTTATCTTCCTCCTGAAATAGGGATAAAATTAACAGATGATATTGTAAAAAAAGGCATAAAGAAGGTATTTTTAAATCCAGGATCAGAATCAGAAGAGTTTGTAAATAAACTGAGGATTTATGGAGTCGAAGTAATTTTAGGTTGCAGCATTAGGGCAATTGGAGCTGATCCAGATTCATTATAATTCTTAAAAATATACAAAATAAGCAAAACTTTAAAAATAAAGGAAACATAATATATAATCTGGGGATGATTTATTAAGAAATCTTCTAAATATCTTTCACCGAAAACACAGAAGAAACTGAGGACTATCCTATTTTTGCTATTAGTAATAACCTTTGCTTTTGCTTTCTATAAAAAATTTTTTGTATTTATAGTTGTTATTTTCTTTGCTGGCTTATTAGAATACACAACAAACAGAGGTCAAATCAAACTAAATTTAGGTCATGTCTTTTTTTTAGCTATATTATTCTCTAAAATAGATGGTGTCTCAGGTTCATTATTGCTTCTTGTTTTTTCAGGATTTCTTCCTCAATTATTAATTGGAAATTTAGATGGAAAAAATCTTGTTGCTTTGCCTTTACAAGCAATTTTGATATTTTTGGCATCTTTTGTAATTAAGCAGAATTTTATGGTTTTTGGAATACTTTTTGCCCTAATTAATTATGGACTTCTTCTTTTAGTTGCAAAAAACATAGGAGAAACTTTTCCAGAAAGAGTGACAGAAATTATATTGCCAATGATTCTCAATGTAATTTATTTCATCTCCTTTGGAGATACATTTGTATCAATAATAGGAGGAGTTATAGGAGTCTAAAGAAGCTTTAGCTTGCCTGTTATTTCATCTATTTTTTCTTCTTCATCAGGGCCAATTGCTACACATGTTTCAGTTCCAGGAGCAATAACTGTTTTTCCTGCATCTGTAATTAAAGCTGTAGTTAGTCCAGAATCTTTTGCTAGTTGGTTATATCTGTAAAGCTCTTCTTTATTCTCTACTTTAACAACAATCTTAGCAGAGCCCTCAGATCTCCATTCTTTTACTTTCTGCTTATCTGACTTTAGAACAGCCTCTACGCAAGCATGACCTACTTGAGCAGCTAATTTGCCTTTAGGCAGTTTTAGATCGTTTCTTACTAGGATTAGTTGTTTTAGTGACATATCTTAATTAAAATAAGTTTAATTTAAATTTTTATTGTAACTATCTGATGCTGCCTTGTAATCCTGTTTTAGAAATTATTCTACTTATCCAATACATTTTTTGTTCTTCTATAGTATAAGAAGACCTATCTGAGGATGGACCCCCTATTGCTGTACTTTGTCTTGTCTCACTATCAGTTTTCAATTTTGATAAATATTCAGTTATTACATAAGGAGAGGACAAACCAAGTGAATTTAAGCTAGTGCGCTCCTCAATAAACTCCTCTGAGTTAAAATAATAATCTTTACCTTTAATAGTATGAATTGTATCTGGGTCTTTAAAAAAATTAATTAATTCTTGATATTTATCCTGTTTTGACAATAATTTCGAGAGTACGAGAAAAGTGCTTTCTGGCCTTCTTATACGCATTTCTTGTACAGCAGCATAAAGGAAGGGTTGTTCAGTTTTTGAAATTCCGTTCTTATGTAATTCCTCCTTTGTGGCTGGCAATAATGTAGGTCCATATTCTGATAGTAGTTCTTCTATATCTTGGCTTGAAATAGCTATATTATCTTCTAAACTTGTTTCTGTGTAATGCATTCCAAACAAATAGAATTCATTTTTTCCAGCACCAATTGCATTTCTTATATCTTCCAAATTAATCGGTTTTCCTGCATTATCTTTTATTTTGGAACCATTATCCCCTCTCAAGAACTTCTCTATTAAAAGATCATACACTCTTTTTGAAAATCTTTGATAGAATTCATCTGCAAAAGGGGGTAGGTAAGAAACATCATTCATAATAAAAAATAAACCTATCTCATCTCCTCCATCTCTGCCTAACACAAACTCTTCAATACAGGATTTATACCCAGGAAGCTGAGTTAATTCATCAATTGTTTCTTTAATTGAATGATTAACACATTCAAGTAATATATCTCCATATTTATGGCTGCCAAAAATGTCATTGAAATTTTTAAGTCCATTTAAGTCAATATAAAATTCAGCAGCATGCAAAGCCTTTCCTTTTATATCTTTAGTCATTAATTTTGCTCTTGCTGATCTATATGCTTTTTGATTAAGTAAATCATACATAATTAAATCCTGTCTTTGGGCAGTTGATCTGAATTTTCTATATTCTCCTAATGAAACTTTCATTGCTCCAAACAAGGTTGCTAATTCATCTAAATTATTTAGTTTAGGGAGTTCAATATCAGCTAAGATTTGATTAATAATTAACTGGTTAATCTCATTAGAGTGGTTAAGTTTATTTCCCATTGTTAAAATAGGAGTCAAAGAGTAAGAATCATTAGTAAACTCCTTTATATACTCTACAAATACATCTCTTAGTAATGCATAAATAACTTCTGTTGAGTTGGTTGGGCAATATTTTTTCCATTCATTTTTTAAATCCTCCCTTTTATAACCTTCTAATAATCTAGGTATCTCTTTTTCTGAGGAGGTAGCTCTTATATAAGCAAGTGTTTCTTTTAATATATCTTCGAGACGATTCTTTGGAGGTTTAGTTTTTTCAATAAGAAAATTGACAAATTCAGTTATCCATACTTCTATATCAATAGAAGAGGCATGTATTGAATTTTTGATAGCATGCAAATTATCTCTGTATTGTTCCATAGTAAACCTATTTACTATATTATCTATATCCTCTAAATCCATACTGAAAGTTCGCATAGTTCTTTGTTATACCTTTTTCTTTATAAATCTTTCTATTTTTTACTACTTAATAGTAATAAATATTAAACAAAACCTTTAATTCTTAAAACAATAGCTAAACCTTAAAAAACAGCGGGTTTTTCTTAAGTTTATGAATGAGTTTATCACACAGGATGGCTCTCCTACTTTATTTAATGAGCAATATCAAGAATATTATCATTCTAAATCAGGAGCTGTGGAAGAGGCAATTGAGAAATATGTAAAGCCATGTAAAATAGATGAGTTAGCTAAACTAGGAAGAATGAGAATTTTGGATATTGGTTTTGGTCTTGGTTATAATGCTATAGCAGCGATAGATACTGCTTTAAGAGAAAATCCTAACTGTGAAATTGAAATTACAAGTTTTGAAAAAGATAAAGCAATATTTAAGGAATTAAAAAAATTAAAGCCCACTCTAAACTATTATTGGATTTTAAGTAAATTGGAATATGATCCAAAAACAAAAGCATATTACTATGAGGATAAAAATATCTTTTTGAAAATAAAAATAGGAGATGCTCTTGATACAATAAAAACAGTCAATGAAAAATATGATACAGTTTTCTTTGATCCTTTTTCCCCTAAAAAAAATCCGGAATTATGGACAGCTGATTTTTTCAGAGAGCTAGCAAAGAGAATGAAAAAAGAAGGAATATTAGCAACATATTCTTATGCAAAAAGAGTAAGAGAAGCACTTGTGGAGGCAGGCTTTGAAGTTTTTGATGGTCCAATAATAGGCAGAAGAAGCCCAAGCACAATAGCAAGGTTAAAATTATAAATTAAACAAAACTCTTTCTATGATATGCCCCTATAGTGTAGCTTGGATAGCACATAAGATTGCGGTAACCATAAACGGTCAGTTGGCGCCGAAGCGGGTACAATCTAAACATTGTGCGCACTGCAAACATCTTGTAGCCGGGGTTCAAATCCTCGTGGGGGCATCTTATATTACCATAAACTATTTATAGACATAAATTAAAATGAATTTATGGATTTTAAATTTACTAAGAAAAGACTCTTTTTTACATTTATTTTATCACTAATAATTATACTCTTTTTGTCAACTCAACTGTGTAATCTTAGGGGAATAGTCTGTGGGTTTACCTTAAATGAAAATATAATAACAAATGAAGAATACTTTGAACTTGTTAAAGCTAACGTGGTTGATTCAACTAATACAGAACTTAAAAATGTGAAAATATTACCTAGTTACCCAGTTTTTGGGCAATGTGGTAATGTATGTTCTCAAAATGAAGCCATTTTATTATCAATAAAAAATGCTGTTTTGAAATTTATATTACCAATATTAGTTTCTTACGTTGTGTCTTGTTTAATTTTTAGAAAAAATCCTAAGCCTAAGAGTATGTAACTAAATGTATATTTACTCTTTTGGGCATTTTTTTTAGAAGGTTATTTATATAACTAATTATCCCCGCGTTCTATGATCTATACTAAAAAAGAAGGCATTGTTTTTTCAGATGTAGATGGAACTCTTTTATTTGGCAGCCATAATCATGGAGTAATAGCATTATCACAACAACAAAACAATCTTTTTCAAGTATCTGTTCCAAATTCATCTAGGATTTATTCTGCTTTTTGTCTTCCTCAGATTTTAAAAGGTCAAGAATACTTCTTTTATTTAGATGCTCAAACAAGAGAATTAGGCCATAGAGTAAGTAATAATCATTCTTTTGTTCTTAATACCGGATCAAGGTTATCAACACTTAAATCAAGATGTGCACTATTAGATTTTGCATCTTGGAGTATCCTTGATAATGGTGGTATTATTATTGATTCGAACTATAAATTAGATATGGAATGGACGGATTATGTAGCAAAAGACAGAAATCTACTTGAGGATATAAAGAAAGAGTTAATTGGGGAAGGATGGAACCTAGATATTGAAGGAAGAAACACAGTTATAAGAATAAGGGAAAAAGATAATCCAACTAAATCTTTACAGGATTTTATTCCTTATCTAATAAGTAACATCCCTTCTGAACTTTCAATTACAAATAATCTAGGTCACTGGGATATATTCATAAGTAGAGCAGGGAAATGGAATGCTGCAAAATATCTTTCGGAAAAATTAGGTTATACATTAGAGCAAACAATTAGTATTGGAGATGATAAAAACGATTTGCCTTTATTAGAAAATACACAAACAACTTATGTTTTAGGAAATGCATATCCTGAAGTTTTAGAGGTTGCAAGAGCAAAAGGATGGTATGTTTCGTCAGGCGTATTATTTGATGGAATAAATGAAATATTAGAAGATATATTAAAAAAATAAATAAAAAAGAATTAAATCTTTTCCTTTTTATTCGCTCCTGTAATCTTTTCCCAGAGGGACTCTTCT
>CAYMPC010000037.1:0-6406 GCA_964392465.1 uncultured Methanosarcinales archaeon
AAGCTATGTTCTCTTTAGATAATTTCAATGGAAATGAAGATGTTATAATCCAAAAAAATCAAGAGTCACTACCTGAAAACGAGATGAAAATAAAACTTGCAGGTCTTAAGGTAAGTCTTTTTACAATATTAAGTAAATATTTTGGTAAAGATACCTTAGAACTTACTTTCTATTATAATGATGATGGAATAGATGAACATTCTGTAAGATTATATTATTATTATGAGGGTTGGAAGGAGATAGAAAATGCAACAATCGACAAAAAAAAGAACAAAGTGTATTCAGGTAAAATAGAACTTCCCTTCTATGATTTAGATAAGGAAATAACAGGAATAGAGTTTGCAGTTTGGGCAGATGAAGGAAATATTAAAGTTGAGGATGACATGGGTTATGATGAAATGCAGGATAGAACTGAAGATCTTGAAATGCCTGAAGATTTTTTTAATGACGAAACAGCAGAAGGACAAGATAACGCAATTTTAGGTGGATGTCCCCCTGAAAAAGTTTTGATATGTCATGTAAGCGAAATAGAAAATAATATTTGTATTGACAACTCAGCACTTTCAGCACATATTATCCAGGGAGATTATGAAGGTCCTTGTGTAAATGAAACAATTAAACTCAAAAATATTCCAGAATTAAAAGCAAATGAAGATATTGAATTAGAGTTTGAAAACAAGTTAAAATTATCTTTCAAAGCATCTAATGAAAAAACAGAGGTAAGACTTATTACGAGAGTAAGAGAAGCAAATCCTCAGCAGATTGAGCCTCCTAAAAAGAGGGTAAAAAAATATATAATAATTGAGCATCCTGATATTGACAACTCAGAGATTATTTCTTCAAAGATAGAATTTACAATTGAGGAGGAATGGCTAGAATCAAACAACGCTAAAAAAGAGGATGTCATTTTAAGTAAATATATAGAGATGGAAGGGCAATGGAAAGACTTAAAGACAACCTATTTGAAAACAGAAGAAAATTTGCTTTACTATGAGGCTGATTCAGAAGGATTTTCAACATTCGCTGTAACATTAAATAACACAGATTATTCACCTTTTGAAGAAGAAATACAAGTTCAAAACAAAGAATTAGTTGAGGAAGAGAGTGAAATCATAATAGAAGAACAAGGTGAGCACGATGAGCAAGAAGACTCAATTGTTATTACGCCTATAATGATAGGAGGATTTTTGATTTTTAGTTTGGTGCTTATCTTAGTTTTGCCTTTCATAATCTCTAATCTACCTGTACATAAGAAAAAGAAAGAGATTTATGATCCAGAAAAAGAAAAATACAGTTCAGTTCTTGAGTTTGTTTCAAGTTTGAAGGAGAAAAAAAAGACAGATGAAGAAATTGTAAAAGAACTTTCAGGAGCAGGATGGAAAAAAGCAGAAATTGAAAAAATCTTAGATCTAAATTCTCCCACTAAGAAAAAATAATTTTTTATATTTTTAATATTATGAAAAGAAGCCTATTAATAAGAATGGGCCCAACCAGATTTGAACTGGCGACCTCTCGATTTCTTACTTCGAGTTATCAGTCGAGCGCTCCACCAGGCTAAGCTATGGGCCCATAGTTAGCATTATTATGTAAAAATGGGACCTGTGGAATTTGAATCCACGACACCTACGTATCAGATTTTTTTATCTTCAGCGTAGTGCTCTCCCAGGCTGAGCTAAGGTCCCAATAACAGCTTCGAAAACTAAGTCGATTTAAATTATTTTCTGTTCTTATGGAGAGAAAAATAAAAAAATCTATATCCTTATTCCATAAGACTCTAATCTTTGTTTATATCCTGTTAACTCACCTGTTCTGTCACAAGATCTGCATCCTATTCTATAAATAGTGGATAATATTCTTTCATATTGACGAAAATCAGATATAGATGTATTTCCCTTATTATCTGTTTTTCCTGGAATTATAAGAGAATAATTTCTTCCGTTTTGGCCGTCAATAGAAATTTCTATTACACACAAAGGATCTTTTTGTGGTTTAGGAGTATTATTTAAAGGCCAGATAACTTTTGCAGATCTTAATGAAGAAGAATTTCCATTAAGTTGTTGAATCATTAAACTAATTGCTTCTTCTGTTGAACCCAAGTCTATACTCGCTCTGGCTAACTCAGTTATATCAACATATCTTTTATCTTCAGGTCCTGTTGAAAAGCTATACTTTGACTTAGTTCCCTGCGCGAAAAATCCATTAAAATGATTTTTAATAAATGAGATTAAACTGGAATAATCAAAACCACTTTGTGTTATTCCGTCTTTTGTTTTTATTCCTCTTTCATATTCATAAACTACAGTAGGAAGACCTCCCTTTGCTTGAATACAGTTTGCGAGTTCTCTATCATATTCTGCAGATATATTCAAAAAAATACCAAGAGTACTTCCGCCATTTGTTTCAGGAGACAGAAGGTCATCAAGTTTACAGCATATATCAGCTATTGAAGGATTTTCTTTTGGTTCGGCATCATAAATTACAGCAGAGTAAGTATTTTCCAGGAGCTTGTCTAAGGTAGCCTCATCCTCTGCAACATGAACAGAAAAATCTTCTTCATTAAATGCTGAATCATATAATTGCTTCTTAAATGTTTCTTGGTGTTCACCAATATAAAGAATAATGTTTTTTTCTTTCATTTTTAGGCTGAACAATAACTTATATTTAAATTAATCAGATGGTCAAGATGGTCTTCAGGCTTTCTACAATTATTAAACTCCTCAACAATGCATATTTCACGTATTTCACGCATAAATTTATATAGGATGAAAAATTTCTAGACCCTAGTACTGAAGATTCTGCTATTAGTAAGGTCTGAAGTATGAGATATAGAATATATAATAGGTGAAATATAAATGGCATATGGAGAAAGACGCCAAGGCGGATTTAATAGATCCTTCGGCGGACCAAGAGAAATGCACAAAGCTGTATGCGCTGACTGTGGCCAGGAATGCGAAGTTCCTTTTAAGCCAATGGAAGGCAAACCAGTATACTGCAGAACTTGCTACCAGAATCATAAGAAGTTTTAGTTTTAGGTTCTTATAGCGGACAACAAATCTTAATTTATTTTTTTTATTATTCTTTTCTAACAACTTCTGATATTTTATGAAAACTTATTTAAATATAATTCAAATTCAAGTCTCTTATGCCTCTGTAGCATAGTCGCTATTGCGGCTGACTTGTAGCAGGCTTTTAGAAAAAGCATGAGAAGTCATCAGCAGGTCGCCGGTTCAAATCCGGCCAGAGGCTTTCTTAATATGTATGCTTGACTGAGCGAAGCGAAGGAAACATACTTCTTTCCCACAAGGCTTTTGTAAAGGCTTGGTGGTAATCCGGCCAGAGGCTTTTTATTATTTCTCTATTGTTTTTTATTAAAAAGAAATAAGAATATCAGAACCACTCTTTTTCAGTATCCATTGGAACTCTTTTTTGGTCAAATCTGTTTAATCCCATATAAAATTTCAAGTCTTCAATAAATCTTTCACACCATCTTCTCAATTCTATTTCTTGTTCCCTTACTCTGTTCTTATAGATCATTCTTGGAAAAAAGTCTTCTAAAATAACTAGTAAAGGATGTCCAGTGTTTTTGTTAAACCAACCATTTGTATCTAGTTCAAGAATACCATTAAACCATATTATTAACTCACCAACATATGGCTTAATCTTTTTTCCTTTATACATCATTTCTACTCTTTTCATATTTGTTGTCAAAACATCTATATAGGCTTTCTGGGCAAAGTAAGAATGTGAGCCAGCAATACCTCCAAAACTTTTTTTTAATCTCCACCAGAATCTTATTTCTTTATGACCTTCTTGGTCTCTGTATTCACCATAGAAATTCTCATATCGTTTAGTATCCTCTACATTATCCAAAGATTCTTGCGCTTTCCATCCTTCTTCAGCTAAATAATGATGCATATACCTATAAACGTTCTCCAAATGCACTATTCTTTCCTGTTTTATTTGAGTGCTATAAACTAAAAGATTAGATTCTCCCCATGTTCCGGCAGTTTCAGGTGCCCACTGGGATTTAATGCCTGCTTTTTCTTTAGGGGTCCAAATACTCATAACAACATAAATAGATAGGGCACTATATAAAATTTTCGGAAAAACGTATACAGGTGTATTTTTTAGTATATATTTTTTTTTAATAACACTTATAATCTACTATACTTTTCTTTGATACATGGTAAATTACTGGCGTCTTGTAAATGAGGTAATAGATGAAGCAGACATCCTATTGCTAGTTATAGATTCAAGAATGCCTGAACTTACAAGGCATAAAGAAATCGAGATGAAAATTCAGCAGAGAAATAAAAAACTGCTTTATATTCTAAATAAGAGTGACTTGGTTTTGAAAGGTGATATGGAGAATATAAAAAAAGAATTTCAGCCGTGCATTTTTGTTTCCTCAACAAAGAGATTAGGAGGGACATTGCTTTTCAAAAAAATTATGGAATTATCTAAAGGAGAAAATTGTATTGTAGGAGTATTGGGATATCCTAATGTTGGGAAAAGTTCTGTTATCAATTTACTAAAAGGACAGAAATCAGCTTCCGTAAGTCCTCATTCAGGACACACAAAAAGCATACAGTTTGTAAGAGCAAAGAGAAAAATAAAATTAATAGACACACCAGGAGTGCTGCCTTTCAATGAAAAAGATATTGAGAAACAAGTGCTTATTGGCTCAAAGAACCCAGAGCACCTTAAAGAGCCAGACTATTTTGCAATGAAACTTATAGAGATGAAACCGCAAATGTTCGAGAAATATTATAATCTTATTTATGAAGGGGACGCATATGATTTTTTAGAGAAAGTTGCCCTGAAAAGCAATGTCTTGATTAAAGGTGGCCTTCCTGATATGCATAGGATAGCTCGTCAGTTATTATATGATTGGCAGAGAGGAAAAGTGCATGAGATCTTTCTTAAGTGATGTTACTACTATCAAGTAAATAAAAATAGAAAACTTTATATATAAGTTTACCCTTTTTTTGTCTATGATTAAGACATATGGTGGTAAATGCAGAAATTGCAGAAAAGATATGTTAGAGGACTCTATTTTCTGCTCTCAAGTATGCAAAAATTCTTGGTTTATGGATTATGATAAAACAGCATTAGCACAAGTATAAAAAATAAAACAAATTATTTCTCCTTTGTTCTTATTATTTCAATCAAGGACAAGGGGCAAACTCGCAATCAGGAGCAATTCTTCCTACAGCACTTCCATCTGAGCATATTTTTGCATCCATTGTACAGGCAACAGGCTCACATTTAGGAGGACTAGGACATCCACATTCATCTATATCTCCAGGTATAATTTTTCCGTCTTTGCACCAATCTGGATAAGGAGGGGTTAATAAAGGACAATCACCACAGAGTCTCATGCATCCGCATCCAGTCTCATCTGAAAAGATAGTTAATCCTTCGTCACATTGCCAAATTCCCATTAACTTACACACCTCAGGATCATTTGACAAGTATTTTCTCAAATATTGTTGTTGGCATTCGCCTTGTGTATAATATTGAATTTTGTTGCTTGCACATGCTGCACATTTATTCCCATAAGTTATGCCATCATCTCCGCAAACAGGCATGTATTCCATAGTACAAACGGTTGCTGCTTTTTCTTCCTCTGTACAGATATATTTTGTTTCATCTAAAAATTTTTCATTCGTTGCAACCCAATTTGAGATTATAACCTTTATTGTGCCTTTGTTAGTCTCACTAAGATAATAAGTTAAATATACTTCAAAACAACCAGGACACCTCATAACTTCTACTTTTTCTACAGTATAATAAGGAGTAAATTCACTTCCTCCACGGTTCATATATTCTATAGCAATTGTTGCTGCTCTTTTTTGATCTTCATCAAGTTCAAAGTCTCTTATACAGGCTTTAACATTTTCATCCCAAGCATAACCTGCAGGAGTTAGACATCCATGTTCGTCTCTTTGCCCACCTATTATTTGTTCTTTTTCACATGCTAAAGTTAAAAACAAGCCAAACAACACAATAATCATTACTCTTTTCATAAATATCACCTTCAATTAAGAAACTCTATTGTGTATATAAATGTTTTAAAGACTTTGAATTAAGTAGAAGTTATATAATAACTTACAAATATATACAAAAAAACAAAATTTATATATTAACTAACTTACATATTTATACAAATGGTTTTTAGTAAGGATCCTAGGTTTCTTGAAATTAGAGATTTATTTAATGAGCTTTCAAAGAAATATAATACATCTTATGAGGAAATATTCAATGAAATACAATCTATTAGGATTCCAATAAGCCTTTTTGAAACAAAACTGAGTGCTTTTGAAATCATTTCTAAATTTCTTGTTGAAAATAAGGAATTAGGTTATACAGAGATAGCTAACTTTACAAATAGGAGCAGACAGGG
>CAYMPC010000037.1:6416-10505 GCA_964392465.1 uncultured Methanosarcinales archaeon
GAGTTTATCAAACATATCAGAATGCAAGAAAAAAGTTCCCAGAAAAATTTACTTATGAAATATCAGAGTATGACCTTCCATTATCTATCTTTAGGTCAAAATATTCTTTTCTCGAGACAATTGTAAAATATTTGCATGAAACAGTAGAGTTATCCTTTTCATCCATAGCCAAATTAATCAAGCGTGATCCAAGAACCATCTGGACTGTATATAGTAGAACAAAGAAAAAATGATAAGACTTAATGAACTTAGGAAAGAGAAAGTTAAGTTAAAAGAATACATACAGACATGTACAAAAAATATAGAGATTCTAATAAATAGAAAAGAGGAATTTGATAAATTATATTCATTAAGTGAGATTAGTGAAGAAGATTATCAAAAACAAGTTAAGTATGGTATTGAGGGAAAATCCTTTGATCATTGGATAAACTATAACAAAGAGCTTCTTGAGTTATATTACTCTAAATTAGCAGATATTGAAAGAAAAACAAATGAATCTGCCAATGGAACTTTGACAATAAGTTTAGGCATAATGATAGTTCTTTTCCTAATTACCTTCATCTATAATAATCCTTCAATAACATCTAATGTGATATTTGGAGAAAACACAATCTTATCTCAAAATATTAGTCTAACTTTCAACAAAAGCGGCAATTATTCTTTAACTATTCCAGAAGGCACGCTTAATCTAATTTCTTTTAATTGTGAATTTGAAGGAAAATATGCAAAAATATATGTTGAATCAGATGAAGAAAAAAAATTGTTTGGAGTATTTGAAACAAACACAAATCTTTCAAGATATTGCGGAGGAATTTGTGATACTATATTTGATAAATCAATAACCTTAATTATAGAATTAGAAGAAAATTCAAGCTTTAAATTAAATAAAATATATTATCAAAGGACATTAATTAAAGAGTTCAATATTGAGCCTAAAAAACAAGAGTTTAACAAACCAGGGTATGGAATTATTACTTTATTTAATGAGCGGAATGATTCTTTTACAGTTGTAGCATATGCAGAAGGAAAACTTGCAGATTATATTACTTTAGATGATTCTATCTTGGAGTTCAGTGAGAAAGACAAACAAAAAATGATTTCCTATAGAGTGGAAGAAGCTCCCTATTCAATGACAGGAAATATAGTTATAAGATATCTTCCAAAAGAGCCATTTAAAGGAATAACACCTACAGAAACGCATATCGTTACCTATAAAAAAGAGGATAAACTTAACATAACAAACGTATTAGGGATATTGCTTTTACTTAATCTGCTCTTGCTAATAATAACTAGACTTAAATATAAAAAAATTAAAAACAAAATTAATATTTTAGCAAAACATAAATCATACTAATTATAATAACTAGCTCTTTCTTACTTTTTTACTGTTTTGTTAAACCAAGTTATTAAGAACAAAATTCCTATAAAAAAAGCAGGCCCTGCTATAGTAATAGACCATGATAACATATACCATTGGTAAGGCGGATTCATTAATATGTTTATAACTAGCATTGTAACATAAAGTATTCCTGCTAAAATAAAAACTATCCCTCCAACTATTTCATATCTCCATGAAATTATCAAAAGAATTGTTAAAATAAACACAGGAATATTATGCATAAACAATCCTACAATTGTTCCCCAAAAGCCTAAATTCATCTCAAAAATATCCAAAGAAAACAATGCTAAAAAAAGAAGGAATAATATTGACATGATTCTCGGTGTCCAATACAAATATTTGTTAATATTTTTTTTCATCTTTAGAGTTCTCCCCCAAATAACGTAAAAATCGCCAACACACTAGCCCAAAAAATAACAGTGTAATAATATATCCAAGGTTGCTTTGTGCGATAGAAGTAGTATAAAATTCCAATACATAATAAGCTGCCAACAGAAAAACTAAGGATTTGCCATTGATACAAAAAAATCCCTGTAGTTACTAAAACCACTGCAACCGGCACAGACATATAGATTGCTTTGAAAAGCACTCTCGTTTTTGTTCTGAATACAAATAAGGAGATTATACCTATTACAACAACAAATGAACCATGCATAGATAGTGGAAACCAATACAGAGTTGAGTCAGGAGTAAGTGGTATGAAAAACCCGAAAAATCTTCTTATTATACCTTGATAAAGAGCATCAAAAAGAAAAGTAAGATTCAAAAGGATATATCCGAAAAAGGAAACAGCGATTGCAGATAGAACTTTATTGATAATAGAGTTTTTAAAAATTTTTTTCATATTAACAATTATATATTTTTTCATATTTAAAAGACTTACTTATTTAAAACAACTCCCACCTTTTGCTTTTTTATCAACTAATCTCAGCAATTTAATTATCTTTTTTTCCTCAATCTCTTTTTTATCTTTAAATTTTAGAGATCTCATAAAATTTCCAGTTCCCTTAAAATTATCTTTGTCTTTTTTTGATAATCCTTCAACTGACAAACCCAAATTAACACTCTCTTTCAATCCAACAATATAATATTTCCCATACCAAGGAACATCCATCTTCACTGTTTCATTGATCTTTGGAAAAGTTTTAAGAATTATTTTTCTTAATTTTTTACATATATCTTTCTGAGGAGATTTTTGCTTTTCAATATAGTCAGTTACTAGTTTATTCATATTTTTTTGAGGATTATTTTTTATAATCCTAAAAATCTTTTTTGAAATTTTAATATAATAAAAATGAAAATAACGACAGGAATTAAAATAAGAAATAATAGTATTTTGAAAGGTTCTAATTTAGTCATTTTTGGAGCAGATTGACTTAAACTTGTAGAATAAATAAAATCCTTTACCTCTTTAATGCAACTTTCTGGGATTGTGCCTTCTACATCATAAGTCAGAATAATCTTATCTTTTACTTCTGAAAAGTGCCACGCGATTATTGGATCTTTTTCTATAATATTATAATTCTTTCCGTTGAAATAGATATTCTCTGCTTTTTCAGCAAGACATTTTGGAATATTTTGATAATATACTAAATTAGATATAGGTTCTTTGACATTTATAGTAATTTTATATTTGGTATATTCTTTGTTATTTAAACTATATTCTTTACTTTCTACTTTAATAGATTCTTTTAATTTTTGATAATTCTCTTGGATATTCTTTCTCAACTCTTCAGGAACACTAATTAGAGAATTTACTATCAAATCATCAATTTTCTCTTTTTTTATTTTTAGTACCTTTGTGAAAGAGTCTTCTTCAATAGTAACAAGGTTACAGTCTTCTTGATTTGGATTTTTCAAATATGGGCAGTTATCAATATCTCCGCAAACACCATCCTCATCTATATCATTATTATTATCATTAGGACACAAGTCACACGCATCTCCAATGTTGTCATTATCAGAATCTTTTTGGTCAGGGTTATAAATATTATGGCAATTATCATTATCTCCACAAACACCATCTAAATCTTTATCATTGTACTTGTCATTAGGACACAAGTCACACGCATCTCCAATGTTGTCATTATCAGAATCTTTTTGGTCAGAATTAAATAATTCAGCACAATTATCCTTATTATCGATAATTTCATCATTATCAGAATCTTCTATACAGAAACTAGTATCACACGCATCTCCAACTCCATTATTATCGCAATCTTTTTGGCTTGGATTGAACTTGCTTGGACAATTGTCAAGATTACCGCATATCAAATCATTGTCTTTATCATTTTCAGGATCATTCATGCATATATCACATGTATTACCTATTTTGTCTTTATCTGAATCAAACTGATTTGGATTATAGATAGTAGGACAGTTGTCAATATTATCACATATTCCATCATTATCTCTATCATTTAATGCGCTGTTTGGACAGGCATCACACACATTTCCAACACCATCTCCATCTATATCTAATTGGTCAGGATTATATTTTTCAGGGCAATTATCATTATTGTCATCTATTTTATCATTATCTAAGTCCTTTATACAAAAAGAAGAATAATCACACGCATCTCCAACTCCATTATTATCACAATCAGACTGATCAGGATTATATTTTTTTTGACAGTTATCTATATTTCCACATATTCTATCATTATCCATATCTTCACTAGCATCTAACC
>CAYMPC010000038.1:0-10492 GCA_964392465.1 uncultured Methanosarcinales archaeon
TTGATTATCTAAAAAAAACACCTCCTACTGTTTATCAATTTCCTCTAAAAAGGATTCCTGTTGATCTTAATATATATTCTGGAGCCAATCTAGCAAAATTTACAAAGAAAAATCAATTTATTAAAGAACTTCTTAGGTCAATGATTACTTCTAAAGGAGATCTTCAGACAATGACAATTCCAAATTTAATTGATGAAATGAACAGATTTAAAATAGAAAAGAGTGTTATTCTTGCAATAGATCTACCTTTTACCTCAAGAGTGAGTAGAGAATACTTAAAATATTCAAATTACAATGAAAGATTGCTCTTTTTCTGTTTCATAAATCCATTAAGTATAAGATGGAAAAAAAAATTAAAGAACTATATTAAAACAGGAGCTCTTGGCCTAAAAATACATCCTTACATGATGATGTCTCCTCCAGATAAACCAAGGACAATGAAAGTTGTAAAAGAGTGGTCAAAATATGGGTTGCCTATTTTTTTTCATTCAGGATATAGCGGAATAGTCCCAAAATTTGCTAGAAAATGGTCTGAAGTAGAAAGATACGAAAAGCCAATTAAAACTTTCCCAAAAACAACTTTTATTCTTGGACATAGTGGGTGTATTTTTTATAAAGCAGCAATAAAGCTTGCAAGAAAATATGAAAATATATATCTTGACCTAAATGGACAACCTCCGGATGCGATAAAAGAGATAATAACCAAGGTTGATAACAATAGACTGATTTATGGAAGTGACTGGCCTTTTCATCCTATGATTCTGCCATTGTCAAAAGTATTGATTGCTACAGAAAAGAACAAAAAAATTAGAGATAAAATATTATATGAAAATTCTAATGATTTAATTAAAAAAACAGTGAAAGCACATAGAGATTTGATTAGGCAAAAATTTAAAAAGGATTAAGAATACCTTAAGTTTTTAATGGAGAAATTTAACAGAGAAATTGTTAAAAAAAAAATAAAAAAAGTCATTAACCTTCGAATTCTTCTAATTGCTCTAATTGGTCTTATTGGGTTGATTATTTGGGGAAAATATGTTATTGGATTAGCTATGTTAGCTATATTTCTTCCCTTTACTTTTGTAACAATAAGATACAGTAAAATGGTTCCTCACATCTCAATAGAAAGCAATACTGCCTTTACTTTTTTTATAGGTTATACCTTTGGCCCTATGTATGCATTGATATATGGTCCTATCGTAGGCGTATCTTGCTATGTGATGAACAGTTTTATTTCCCCTGGATATATGATGACTCCTGTAATTGCAGGACTTTCTGGTTTTATTGTAGGCAGTTTACATAGCGCTTTTGGAATGAGTTTTGTACAAGCATTTTTTATTGGTCTTGTATTAAGAACTATAATCGCATTTCCTCTTTTCCTTATGTTCTATGATCCTCTTGAGGTAACAACACATCAAATAAGCCAACTTATATCTAATATGATTATTTATCTTCCGCTCCTTAGTGTATTATACCAATTAGTCTCTAATTTTATTTGAATTTAGGAATTTTCCCAACTTCCTAAAAGCTATTGCTCTATGAGAGATTTTATTTTTCTCTTCTCTAGAAAATCTTGATAAAGGCCTATCTTCAACTAAAAGAAGCCTCTCATAAGGAAGAACATCTTTATCTAAATCATGTACTCTTGTATCTGCAATACAATTTAAGCTTCCTTCAAATATTTTAACACCCTTTTCATCACAATACCCTACAACCGTCATAAACTCTGCTTCTCTAGTCTCATTTTCAAGCAGCTTCAATAATCCTTTATACCCTAATAAATCGTACATTAATTTTGTATGGCTTCCTGGAAAATTAGAATAAGCCTTGAAAAAAACACCAGTGTCATCAATCGCAACAGGCTTTTTGTATTTTTCATAGAACAATTTCGCATTATACTCTGCTACCTCTCTAAGTGTCATTTCTTTAGATTCAAGTTTTTCATCTGGAATCTGCTCTACTTCAATATTGTACTCTTTCAGCACAGATTGTGCTTCCTCTACTTTGTGTTTGTTTTTTGTGATAAGATAAATTTTCATAATAAATATGATAATTATATATATTAATAAGATTTCTGTTAAACTTGAGAAATAATGAACTTTCAGGATTTAAAAAAAATAGAAAAAGCTGACTTTTATATAGATCTTGCTTTTAGGAGAGCATCTAAAAAAACAGGTGAATTAAAAAAAAGCATTAAAACCAAAGATAGAACACAGAAAATAAAAGAGATAGAAATACATAGACTAGATTTAATAAGGACAATAATAACAGAGGAGTTCAAAAAAATTCTTATTTCTTTTCCAAGCATTGATAAACTTGACATATTTTATCTGGAATTAATAAAATGCACTCTTGACTATGCTTCTATAAAAAAATCTCTTGGCTCTGTTGCCTGGGCAATAGATAAAATTGAGTTTTTCTTCAAATTCTATAAAAGCAAAATAAGACAGGATAGAGAATATAAAGTAATAAAATCTCACAGCAAAGAATTCTACGGAAGAATTTCCAGTGTTGTAAAACAGATTAAGCCTTATCTTGCTTACTTGGAAGAATCAAGAAGGACTATGAAAGACTATCCTGTGATTAAGACTTCTGTTTTTACTGTTTGTCTTTTTGGTTTTCCAAATGTAGGTAAATCAACTTTATTGTCAAAATTAACAACCTCAAAACCAGAAATTAATTCATACCCTTTCACAACAAAATCCCTAAATTTAGGCTATATAAAAGAGAATGCAAGAACTATTCAGATCATTGATACACCTGGCACTTTAAACAGATTTGACAAACTAAATAATATTGAACTGCAGGCTTATCTTGCTTTAAAACACTTAACAGATGCTATTATCTATATATTTGATCCGACTTTTGAATATGAAATGGAAAAACAGGAAAAACTGCTTGAGAGAGTAAAAGAATTTGAAAAACCCATGTTATTATATTTAAGCAAAACAGACAAAATAGATGAAAAGATAACAAAAGAATTCTCAAAAAAATTTCCAGAAATAATAATAAGCAAAGACAAATTAAGAGAAAAAATAATAGAACTATCCCTTAAAAAAGACAATTAAAAGAATTAATAGAAAAAATTTAAAGCTTTTTAACAACATATCTGCATTTACAGGGCAGTTTATAATTTGCTTTTTTCATTGCTTCTCTTGCAACACTTAAATTGTTTTCATTCACATAAACAGACATGATAATCTGATTATCTTTCAGCCTCATTGCATTTCCTATAGGTTTTCCAAAAGAATGTGCCATTCCTGAACTGAATCTGTCTGCTCCTGCTCCTGCTGCAAGCGCGTGCTCTCTTAAAATATGATGTGGATATGGCCTGACTTGTAATCTAAAAGCGTTTTTACCTAATGTTTTTTCAAGTAATCTTGTTGCTGTTGTTCTTCCTGATTCAATTGCATTATCTCTTATCTGCAATCCATCTTTTACAAAAAGATCTAATCTGTGTGTGAACTTAGAACTAAGATTTCCTACATTGAATTTGACTATCTTACAGACAGGAGCGCCTCTGACAAAAGATTTTTTTCTATACTTAGATTTTCTCGTGTTTGCTCTTTCAAGATGCCTGTAACATACAAACTTTCTTAATCTTGCCATATCTCAGAAAAGAAAAAATGATGATTTATAAAGCTATCGCTCAAGCCTTATCAGTTAAACCTTATCAGGTTTAATCGGGATAAGCTGGCGTAAAGCCAGCGTTTTTGCGGAGCAAAAACATTTTTGACTCAATGATTTTGTAATATGTTTAACCTTATTAACTTAGAATCTGAATGATCCTCCCTAAAATTATTTTTCTCACTGCTTTCAGCACAATGAAAATATTTTTATATTAGTTAATATTTTATTAATATATGGATAATAATTATAAACTGATGATAAGGGATTTTCCAAGCGAGGAAAAACCAAGAGAAAGACTAGTAAAATATGGAGAACCTTCGTTGAGTAATTCTGAACTTCTTGCTATAATATTAGGAAAGGGGACTAAAGAAAAGAATGTTCTTGAATTATCTGGCGAAATTCTTTCACAAAATAATCTGAAAAAGTTATCTACTCAAAATGTAGTTTCTCTTTCAAATATAAAAGGTGTTGGTTTTGCTAAGGCATGCCAGATTGTTGCATGTTTCGAATTAGGAAGAAGACTAGCTTCATTTAGTGAAGAGACAAAACCAATTATTACTTGTGCTGAAGATATTTATAAAATAATTCATCCGAAGCTGAGAGAAGAAAAAAAAGAAAATTTTTTAGGTGTTTTTCTTGACACAAGAAAAAGAATAATAAAAGAAGAGACTTTATTTATTGGGACTTTAGATTCTTCAATTATACATCCAAGAGAGATACTGAGATCTGCTATCAAAGAATCAGCAGCTGCTTTAATTGTTGTCCACAACCATCCTTCTGGGGATTCAAGCCCAAGCAATGAAGATATAGAAATAACCAAGAGGATTATTAATGCGGGTGAAATTATAGGGATTCCACTGTTAGATCATATAATTATAGGAGATAATAATTATGTTAGTTTAAGGAATTTTAAAGAATCAGGTAATTTATTTTCTTAAAAAAAAAAAAAGAAATATAATTACTCTTTCTTAGCTTCTGCTGCTGGAGCAGCTGCTTCAGCCCCTTCTGGTGTTTCTGGCCCCAATGCTTTTTTACCATGCTTTAAGACTTTCATTGAAATTTGAGTTACTTTCTCATGTATTGTGTTTCCGCAGACAGTTTTTTTGTATTTAACTCCCTTATTTTTATTTCTTATACCTATACCATTTGTTATAAAAATCATTTTTCTTATAGGTCCTTCAATATCTTTTCTCATAGGAAAACCGCAATAATCTGCTCCTCCTGTAATCTCAAATTCATATCCCGGCATATCAATTGCTTCTCCTCTGATTTGTTCTCCTATTTTTTTACCTAAGAAAACATTTGCATTATCACCAGAAACAACAATCTGGTGGCACTTTCCTGTCTTAGGATCTCCTATAACTAATTTAAATTCTGCCATTTTTTCACCTTTTAATTTATTTTAATTAATATTAACTGAAAAACATAAGAACCTCTTTAATTACAGTTAAACTGTAAAACCCAAGGTAATATTCCTCAGCATATTCTTGGATAAAGAGGGGATTTAAAAAGTTTATTATGAATAATAAGAAAAAGAATTATCTTTCATGAATAACATATTGCGGTTTTTCAGCTGAAAAAGGCATTAGCATCTTTGTCAATGCTTCTCTCAATACCCCATTTGGGCGATATTCTGACGTCATCATCCCTTTAGAATGAAGAGAAGGTTGAACTATAAACTCGCTTTCAAAAGCATACTGGTTTGGACCACACATATGAAAAGTGAAATCCAATAAGCCTTCATGCATTAAGTCATATGCTCTTTCGTTCAATAAAGAATAATTTCCATTAGGGAATTCAACTCTCTTTCTTCCAAATATAAAGTTATGCTCATTCAAAAGCGTTTCCTCTCCTGTTGCCAAGAGCAATCTGACTATTTCTCTGGAGAGTCTATCTTCCTGTAATCTCTGCTGTGGTTTGCCTTGTTTTAAGGCTTCCATTTTTTTCTCGTAATCCCATTCGCAATGTTTTCCATATATTCCAAAATGACTTTCTTTTGTATCATGGATTATTGAATATAAATCTAATTGGACAATCTGTGCTTGGACAGAATCATCATATTGTAATGGTGTTGTCACAGGTAATTCTATTGCCTCAACTCTTTTTTCTAATTCTGAATGTGTTACTAATTGAGCATTTCTTCCATTAAGGAGTGTAGCTTCAACAAAAACAGATTCTCCTTTTCTCACCTTAGTATAGATAGAATCAAAAAACTCTCTTTCTGCTGTATTTTTAGGTGGCGGCGCAATAAAATAGTATTCTCCTTGTTTGTTACCGACTGCAAATAACTGTGTTGAGTCCTTTCTTCCTAAATTTATAACTTTAATTTGCGTCATTTTTTATGGCAAACTGATTTTTATATTTAAATTTAAGTTTTTATCAGTAGATTAGCAACCTAAACTTTTATAAAGAATTCTTTTTTCCAAGAGAGTAAAGAAATGTAGGACTTTACCCTATATGGGAAGCCTGAATCTTTAAGGTGAAAAAAATGGGAATGTACAAGTATGTTAAGGAAATGTGGAAAAAGCCAAAAGAAACAATGCCTGAGCTTTGGAAAGAGAGATTAACTAAATGGAGAGATGAACCAGTAACATTGAGGATAGATCATCCAACAAGAATAGACAGAGCAAGGCAATTAGGTTATAAAGCCATACAAGGTATTTTTATTGTAAGACAGAGAGTTCTAAAAGGCGGAAGAATGAGGCCAACAATAAGAAAAGCAAGAAGACCAAAAACACAGAGACAAAAAAAGATTCTTGAAATGAACCACCAAACAATTGCAGAAAGAAGAGCCAATAATGAATATCCAAACTGCGAAGTTCTTAACTCATACTGGGTTGGCGAAGACGGTAAAAACAAATGGTACGAAATAATAATGGTAGATATAAATCACCCAGAAGTTTTATCAAGAAAACATTTAAAATGGGTTTCTAATCCTGCAAACAAAGGAAGAGTATTCAGAGGATTGACTTCTTCAGCAAAAAAATCCAGAGGTCTAAGACATAAAGGTAAAGGAGCAGAAAAAGTAAGACCTAGCAGGAACTCAAACAACCCAAAATTAAGCAGAAGAAATTAAATAATTATTTCTTATTTTTTATTATCTTTTTGATTTAGTAATTATATCAATGCTAAAAATAACTAATAGATTTATATTATTCTTCTTTTTCTTATCTTTTTATGGATTTAAAAGATAAAGTTGCTATTATAACAGGCGCCTCTAGAGGATTAGGAAAAGAAATAGCTTTAAAATTAGCAGAAAAAGGCAGTAAGCTTGTTCTTTGCTCAAGAAATGAAAAAGATTTATTAGTTGTAAAAGAAGAAATTTCAAAAAAAAATAATGTTCAAATCATAATAGTAAAAGCAGATGTAACTAAAGCAAAGGATGTTGAAAATGTTTTTTCACATGCTATTAAAAGATTTAAAAAAATAGATATTCTGGTAAACAATGCTGGTATGAACATAAAAAAACAATTTTTTGAATATTCAGAAGAGGAATGGGATACTGTCATGAATACTAACATAAAGGCTATTTTTCTTTTTACCAAACAAGCTAATAAATATATGAAAAAAGGTAAGATTGTTATTATCTCATCTGTTGCTGGTTTATTTGGCTCCAAATATTATTCAGCTTATTGTGCATCTAAACATGCTGTTGAAGGTTATACAAAATCAATAAAAAAAGAAATTAGCAAAAACATTAAAATCCATGTGTTTCATCCTTACAGATTAAAAACACATTTTGACAAAGGATATAAGATAAAATCACCTGAGCATCATATGATTCCTCCTTCGTTATACGCAGAATATATTGTTTCTGTTTTAGAAAAAAACTATCTCCTAGCTTCTTTTTATTTTATGAGGAATGTAATTTTATGGCTAGTTAAACTTATTATATAGAAATAATTATATTGAGAGTAATACAAAAGCAACAGCATAATCTCCATCATGTGAAATGCTGCACTCAACTGATTTAATTTTAGATTTAAGCAAATCTTTATCAAATATAAGGTAAGGCTTTCCTGACTTATCCTTTTTTACAACTAATTCATTCCATTTTTTTATTTTTATTTGTGTTGCCTTAAAAAAAGCCTCTTTCAAAGCAAATTTCCCTGCCATGCTTTCTAGTTTATCTTCTAATTCTAATTCAGAAAAAATCCTTCTTGTAAACTCAGGATCTTTTACTTTCTCTTTGAACTTACTTATTTGAACAATATCTATTCCTATCATTTTAAATTATATTGCTCTTGATTGTTTTTCAAGGAACTGTGTTATTTCAAGTGGTGATAAATTAGAAGGCACATAAATTGGTTTACCAATTATAACCTCAACAGGCCCTCTTTTTTTTGGAAACTTTGAATGAGGTGGCATTATCTCATATAGTCCTTTCAGCTTGAAAGGGATTACTGGCAATTGTGCTTCCTTAACAATTAATCCAATTCCATTTTTATATGGAGCAGGATCTCCTGACCTAGATCTAGTACCCTCCGGAGATAATCCTATTGACCATCCTCTATCTAATATTTCTCCTATAAATTCAAAACTTTGTCTTATGCTTGTTCTATTTTCTATATCTTTATCCCTTGACATAGGAAATCCACCTAGAACATAATAAAAAAATTTTGAGATAAGCTTATCCTTTAGCTTACTTTTTTTAAAAAAATAATCAGCAGCTGCCCCAAAACTGATTTTAATTCTTTTGTTCAATGGAATCTGTTTGAACAAAACCAAAACATCAAGGTGGCTTGTATGGTTTGTCAATATATAAATAGCTTGATTTTCCTTAAGTTTTCTTAAGTTTTCTTTCCCTTTTATAATTATTTTTGTGAAAAATATAGATGAAAAAAGATAAGAAACCTCACTAAATATAATCTTTAAAGGATATAACAAAGGAGAAAACATGCTTTTATCAAGAACCAAAGAGTTGGAAGGTTGCTTTCCTTTTGCAATTAATTCTCTTAAACTAGTAACGGTTGTTTTTGAGTCTATAAGATACTCCTCTATATCTACGCCTATCTTTTCTTCTATTTTTGTTGCTAACTCAATTATTTTTAGAGAATCAAAACCAAGATCAGAATAAAGATTGCTTTTTTCATTAATCTCTTTTGCATTTATATGACTTAATTCTGATAAAGTATGAATTAATAGATCTCTGCTCTCAGTTGATATTTGCGTTTTTTTTTCTATATCTTCTTGAACTAGATTTCGCTTTACCTTTAGTGTAAGGGTTCTTGGGAAATCCTGTTTTTTCCAAACTAAGTGATTTTGGATTTTCTGGTGCTGCTCTAACTGTTTATTGCTATCTTCTATTATTTTTTTAACTTCTTTATTTGAAGTTTGATTTTTCAAAAGAAGAACTGCTGTTATAATAACATCATTTCCAGAAGTTATACCCAAAACACAACTATCTTTTATATTATCTTTTTTATTCAACACTGCTTCTATATCTTCAGGGTATACATTGAATCCTGATGGCTTTAAAATCATATTTTTCAGTCTTCCTTTTATGTATAGATAATTATCTTTGTCAAATTCACCTATGTCTCCTGTTTTAAGCCAGCCCTCCTCAAAAAGTTCCTTTGTAGCTTTTTCATTTTTATAATAACCTAAAGTGACATTTCTACCTTTTGCCAAGATCTCGTTATTTTTCCCAAGTTTTAATCTAACTCCAGGAATAGCTCTTCCAACTGAACTAAATCTTTTGTCATATTCATTAGAAAGAGTTAATACTGGCGAAGTTTCAGTAAGGCCATACCCTTGTGTAATTGCTACTCCAAGAGAATCCCAAAAAATCTCAGTTTCCAAAGAAAGAGGTGCGCCACCTGAAACCATCCTGGTAAGTTTCCCTCCAATTGCTTTATGGATTTTTTTAAACAATATTCTCCTTAGAGGAAATGGCAGCTTTGAAGCTATTTTCAAAGACTTACTAAAAGAGTGATATTTTCCCTGCTCTTTTGCTCTATCTTCTAGTTTACTCTTAAAAAGGTTAAGAAAAGCAGGAACAGTTGCTAATGTTGTAATTTTTTCTTTTTTGAAAACCTTAAGGATTTCAGATGTTCTCCTTGACTTCAGCTGCACTATTTGAGCTCCAGAAACAAGTATTGCAAAAAATCCTGCTATCTGCTCTAACATATGGCTTAAAGGTATAAGAGAAATTAATTTATCTCTATCATCAATCCTTATCCTCTTTTTAGTTGAAACTATATTTGAATAGATATTCTCATGTGTCAATATTACTCCTTTTGGCTCTCCTGTTGTTCCTGATGTAAAAAGAATCTCTAGAATGTCAGAATTTTCTATATTTGTATTTACTGATCCTTTTTTCTTTTTTAGTAAATCTTCCTTTAGTTCTTCAAAATAAATTTTTTTTATTTTTGAATTAGTAATTTTATATTTTGAGGTAATGAGCAATTTGCTTTCTGTTTTTTCAATAAACTTATTGATTAATTCTGGAGAAGATGCAAAATCAATAGGAACAAGAACCAAGCCAGAAAAAACTCCTCCTAAAAAAGAATATACCCATTCAGGAGAATTGTATCCGCATATTGCAACCTTATCCCCTTTTTTTAATTTGTTTTCTTTTAATAAGGTAATAAACTTAAGGGAATACTCATAAATTTCTCCGTATGTATATCTATCATAAACAAAATCTTTCTTAAAAGTAATGAATCTTTTTTTTG
This sequence comes from uncultured Methanosarcinales archaeon, assembly GCA_964392465.1. Lineage (GTDB taxonomy): Archaea > Nanobdellota > Nanobdellia > Woesearchaeales > GW2011-AR15 > JAAXVZ01. The sequence goes on from CAYMPC010000038.1 coordinate 10,308, forward strand.
AGTTTTTTTCAAAACTCTCTATTACGGACTTAATTAAGTCTGAGCCCATAAATCTGGCAAAATTAGTATATGCTTTTTAATTTTATGGTAAGCTTTAAAAACAGGCTTTCTTTCTCTGAAAATAAAGGGCTCGTGGTTTAGTGGCTATAACGACTCCCTTACACGGAGTAGGTCGCCAGTTCGAG
>CAYMPC010000039.1:0-10368 GCA_964392465.1 uncultured Methanosarcinales archaeon
GTTGCTGTATCTTCATCAATAGAAGGCACTGTTTTTTCTTCTATTTTAAGTCCTTTTTTAATACTGCCTACATTATTTACACAGTGTTGTGCTATTTCTTATTCTTTAATTCTATAATTTGGAAGATAACATCCCCAAGAAACTATTCCTGTCATATATCTCTATAACCCCCTATCTAGAAAGTATTTGAAGTTGTTTTTAAAGATTATGTAAAAATGTAAAAAAGAAAAAAGAAAAATTAAACACACTTTCCTTCTGGATGTCCACCATTAATTATACAATTGCCATCACAAGGGCAATCTCCTATACAGTTTCCGCAACCTTCTCCAGACTCACATGTGCCATTTCCGCACTCTGTTTGCACAACACATTTATAATCCTGGCATACTCCAACTGTACAGGTTCCGCATGAACCACCGCATCCATCACTTCCACACTCTTTACCTCCGCAATCAGGAGTACAAGGAGCAGGAGGTATTTCACATACATCTGTGCTAGGATTACATACTTTACCACCTGTGCACGGACAATCTTTACAGCAAGTGTTCTGATTTTCACCTGACTGACATTTATTATCTCCGCAAACAGGATAAGTTGTCTCTGTACAATCCTGTGGACATGTTTCAGGTGTTTCTCCTTTATTTCTTTGACATTCTCCATTACCACAAGAATCACCTGGTGGTTCTCCTTGACACATATTAGGACAAGAATCTAAATTCTGACAAACACTTGTATCTACAGGGTCCCCATTAGCATAAAAGAGTGGTTTACTCGGATCACAAATTAATATGTCTGGGTGAGGCTCATCTGTACTATGACCATGCCAAGAATTTGGACAATTAGAGGTATCCTCTCTAAAACATCCTGGTCTTCCATTATCATAATGGCAAACAATACATGTTCCTTGTTCTACAGGTGGTGGGCAAGTGCAATCTGCTAAACACTCTCCTGGACAGGCTGCATCTGATGTTCCATCACAAACTTCATATACTCCCTCACTATTTGGTTTCTGCACTATATTATCCCCACAATATGTCCCATTGGTTGTCGGACATGTACAATCTGATAAACACTCTCCTGGGCATGCTGCATCTGATGTTCCATCACATATTTCATATTGTCCATAACTATTTGGTTTCTGTAATATATTATCTCCGCAATATGTCCCATTGGTTGTCGGACATGTACATTCGTTTGGCAAACCCACAGCAATACATAATCCTGGACAAGCATTATCATCTGTTCCATCACAAATTTCATCTCCTTCTCTAATATTATTACCACACCCTTCAGTTATATTTGACTTACAATTTGTTAAAGTTAATTTTGCAGATAAATGAGCGCAAACATCTTCGCTTTCTTTTGTATTTGTGACCCAGCCTTTTATTTCATTTTCCTTTGCTTCTTCTCCGTATAAAACTCCCTCAACTATTTGATGATCACATTCTCCTCCTTCACATAAATATTCTTTATCATTCAAAAGAATAACACATTTGTCTTTTCCACTACAATCCATTGTAAGAATAGCCTCCACATCTGGACACAATGGCGATATTACTGTAAACTCATAAGAGGTTGGATGATCATTATTACCAACACCTTCATAACCATATTCAGGTGGATCTCTGTATTTTCCTTCTCCCTCTCTTAATCCTGTTTTTTCATCACCATATCCCCAGAACATTGGTGTGGCAATATGTTTATCTGAAAGCTCACATTTAATCTCTTCAATATAAGTTTGAACAAGTTCAATATGGCAGTTCAGATTTGTTCTAACAAGCTCTCCATCTTGCCAATGATAATCTAGTATACCATCCTGACTTGGATCCCAAGGTGCCCAACCTATTGATTCATATCCTTCTTTATATATGCTTTCTGCTGTATCATAGCAACTTGTAAGGCATTCTGACTCTGCATCTATTACTTTACCTGAGTCAGGAAGCAAGTTTTTACAATCTACAATCTTATCTCCCAACCAGCAAGTGATACAAGGTTTTCCATCACAGTTAGCCTCTTCTAATTTTTCCAAATCATCGTCATCCCAATCTTGAATAGATAGCTCTGCATGTTCATTTGGTTCAAAAGAAGCTACAGGCTTCCATAAATCTTGATTTCCATAATCATCTGCCTCTAAATCAAGCATCTCATTTCCAAACATTGTAAAAGTAAGTCTGTCATTTTCTGTTTTATATATTTCTATAGATTTTAGAATACCTAAAAACCATTCTCCTCCTTCATTGAATAGTTCATTTCTTTGAGCAATAATGTCTGTATTGCCAAATCTCCATTCACTATTTGGATTTTCATCATTATGACCCCTTATCAACAAAGATTTGTACATTTGAGGTGTTGCATAAACACCATACCTGTGAGGAGTATCATCTCCATTATCTTCTGTAAAGTCATTATATTTCCATCTTGTATCATAAACATCATCATAGTCATCTTCCTCAGGCAGTTTATTCATCAATCCCACATATCTTGGGTCTGTCTCTCTAACTACTTCTGCTTTTTCAGGCATACTTAAATTTCCATTAATTCCTGTGTCTGGTCCGCATGGCCTATGTATATGTTCTATGAAAAAATCCCAACTCCATTTTCTAGAAACTTTTTTTTCGCCTTCCCAATCATCTGTATATGTGTTATCTACCATACCATTTGCTGAAAAATGAGTATTTTCAGAACAGACTGCTTTAGATGTTAAATCTACTTCAGATATTTCAACAACCCATATGTCTCTTGCCTCATCATACCATGCAAGGGCCAAATCTCCTTCATTTACATCAGGAAATTGATCTGTGTTATATCTCATACATGTCCTAACAGGAGAGCTTGCTTGGGAATCTGTAACAAAATAAACTTGGTTTCCTAAAACATAAGGATTGTTTGAAACATCTCTTTTATCAACAACTTTTATTTGTAAGTTATTAAGCTTATTTCCATTATAATCTGTAAAAGATGTGCCTTCGCCTATAGATAATGAAAAAGTTCCTCCATCAGAAGAAACCAAGTTTGTGTTTTTTGTTGCTTCTCCATTTGCCAAATTCAAGAATCTGCTTTTCTCATAACTATAAGAAAAATCAGAGTAAGTAGATATTTGCTCTCCCTCTTGAATAACTACAGGATACTTTCCTGAAACTGTTATTGTCTCGTCATTTATATCTACATTTACTATTGTTGAAGCGCTTGTAGGCGTTGTTTTAGAAACAGTATATCCTTGTTGTACATAACTATTGAAATTCATGCAGTTATATGCATAATACTTAATGTATTCTTCAAGTTCCTTTTCATTTTCCTCTGTATCTTCAAAACTTCTATAAACCGCTGCTTTTTGTATAGATTCTTCTATACATGCATCTTTTAAAGCCTTAATATTATTTGAATCCTCTGCAAAAGAAACAGAGCTAATTTTGTTTTTATCTGAACTTATAAGGTTTCTCTGGCTAAAAATCATAATAGAAACTAAAATAACAAAAACTAAACCAATAATAAAAAATATAGTCATTTGTGCTTTTTTATTCATTCTCCCCACCTTTATTGTTTTAATATATCTTCTTTATCTAAACCCATTATATATTATTATATATACATTTCTATTTTAAATTACATTAATCCAATAGTTTGTAACCTTGGTTAATTATGTTTATGTTATCTAATACTGTCATTTTTTCACTTTCTAAAAAATCTAGCAAGGTTTTTTTATTTTTATATGTCATGCACAATGCTAAAATGCTATCTCCCCCTCCTGCCCCGATTAATCCTGCTATATATGCTCCCTTTTCTTTTATTTTGTTTATAAGTGCTGTTGCTTTTTCTGTTTCTATTGGAATCTTGGCTAGTTCTCCAAGTTTTTTTCTCATCCCCAAAGATTTACTTAAGGTATTTTTTATACCTTCAAAATCATTATTCTCAAATGCCTCTTTTACCTTCATATTAACTTGATTATATACGTAAAGATATTTATCATATTCTGTTTTATTTTTTAATTTATATTCAAGGAACTTTTTTACAAATTGTTCAGTAGATGCTGACTTTCCTGTAAATATCACAACAGGAAATAGTGCCTGCGGCCAATCAAATCCTTTTCTAATTGTTTTATCTTCTGAAGCCATATATTTAAAAAAGTCTTCTTCTAGATTGCTTTTTCCAGAAATAAAAAAATGACTTCCAAAACAAGCAGAGGCAATATCAAACCCACTTCCTTTGTTACCCTGGCTTTTGTAATGTGAATATCTTGAAATTTTATAAATTATTTTCCTGTCATCTATATCATGTGCAGCTAAAACAGCCGCAACTGCAGAAACAGTTGCTGTCGCACTACTTCCTAACCCTGTTTTTAATTTGTTATCAATTATTAATTCTGGGTCATTAACACTAATTAGTTTTACATCTCTGATTGTTTTTTTATTATAAGTTAAATATTGAAAAGAATAATCTACTGCGTTTTTTATATATTTCATTACATCAGACTCTTTTCTTAGGCTGAAAATATTTTTCTTGTACTCCCCCTCTGTCTTTATTTCAAAATTAGATAAATCTATAACAATCCTTCCTGTCTCTTCTTCTTTAACTGTTGTTGTTGTTCCCTTATCAATATTCACAACTAGACCTATATGGTTAGGTTCAAGAATAGAATATGCTCCGAATATCAATATCTTGCCATATGCTTTAACTTTTAGTTCCATTTTAGAATAAATGCTCCTCGCAATATCTTATTCCTTTACTATTTTTAGATACAAGGTAAGATAAAAAGTTTTTTCTTTTTAGATCTATTAAAATTTCAGGAACAAACTTTTCTAAGGTAATTATATGCGCATTGGCTCCTGCATCAAATGTATATGCTGCCTTGATTATTTTTGAATTTAATTCTTTAATTGCCTTTTTTATTAATTCTGAGTTTTCATTCAAATAAACTAATTTTGGAGTTGTGTCTTCCATGCATTCATGCAAATTATCAGAATCTTTCATTATTGCCTCTGCTAAAGAAGGAAAATCTTTATTGATAATTGCCCTTCTTATTTTAAAGAGAGCCATATTAATAGTTTCTATTCTTTTTTTATATTTGCTGCTTGTTCTAACTGTCTGCTGCATTCCTTCTCTTGAACTAACCTTTTTTTCTTCAGATGTTATTAAAATTACAATATCTCTTATCTCTGGCCAGTGTTTTTCATCTTTAATTTGAATTGTGTTTTCTCCTTCCCATTCAACAAAACCACCATATATACTTCTACAAGCACTACCTGATCCAAGCCTTGCCAATACTGAAAGTTCTTTTTCATTTAAACTAAGATTCAATGATTTTGCAGAAGCAGCTGCTAGAGCAGCAAATCCAGATGCAGAAGAAGCAATTCCTGAACCTGTTGGAAACGTATTTTGAGATATTACTTTTGCTTTCAGATTTGAATTTGATTTTTTTCTAACTAAATCCAAAAAGTTTGAGACTCTTTTTAGTTTTTCTCCTTCTTGTTTTTCGTTGTTTAGTATGAATTCATCTTCCTTATATTCTTCTGAAAACTCTACTGTTGTTTTTGTTGATATATTTTCATCTAGTGTCATAGAAATGCTAGGATTCATAGGGATATTCAAAAGTTCATCTTTTTTACCCCAATATTTTAAGAAGGCTATATTGGAGTTTGCTATTGCGCTTGCTTTCATTTTTTTGGTTTTTCAAATTTTTCTAAATAATTTTTTATTGTTTTAACCGTATATGGCTCAACATCCAATTTTAATGCTTCTTTTGGATAAGCCCATATATATTCCTCTGCTTCTGAATTCAGTTTTACCTGTGAAGACTCTGTTTTACATATGAAATCAAAAAATATAAAATGCTTTTTTTTCCAAAATACTTCATCATAAATAAATTCTAGGTATCCTAAATAGATAATATCATAGATATCCATGCCTGTTTCTTCTTTTATTTCTCTTTTTAGAGCATCTTCCATCTTTTCTCCCAATTCAACATGCCCACCGGGTATAACATATTTGTTTTTCCATTTATGTGATTTCACCAATAAAATTTTTCCTTCTTTGTTAAATATTAAAGCTCCGACTCCTGGTTCTGGATATTGCTTTTCTGACATAGCCTTTGATATTTCAATAAAACATAAAAATCTTTCTGATGTTCTATTTTAGAATATGATAAAAGCAGTGATATTTGATGTTGGTGGAGTTATCCTATATATTGAAAATCTTTTTCTTCCTGTGAAAGAGGCATTCCAACCAGAGGATATGGAAATTTTTTGGCAAGAACTGAATGAGAGTTTTTCTCCATTATGTAGAGGAGAAGGAGATTTGTTGAATTTTTGGAAAGATTTAGCTAAAAAACATAATAAAAACATCCCTGAAAACACCTTAAAAAAATTATGGATAGATGAGTTTGAACAGTATCTAATAATAAATGAAGAAGTGAAAAAGATAATAATTGAATTAAAAAAAAAGTATAAGCTAGCAATATTATCAAATACAATAAAAGAACATGCTGACCTTTTAAAAAAGAACGAATCATTTAAAGAAGTATATGCTTTGTTTGATGTTGTTATTTTTTCTAATGAAGTAAAGATGGCAAAAGATAATAAAGATATTTTTCTTTTTGTACTTAAAAAACTAAAGTTAACCCCTGAAGAATGTATTTTTACAGATGACACAAAAAAATTTGTTGATGTTGCAAAATCTGTAGGAATAAATGCAGTACAATTCAAAAGTGTAAAGCAGTTTAAAGAAGAACTTAACAAATTAGGAATTTTTGTTTAATTTATTTTTTCTCAATTATTTTTCCATGCGGCTCTTCTTCCTCAAATATTTGCGCCTGGAAAGAATAGATTTGTGATTCTGGCTCCTGCCAAGCATCTTTGTCTAGGCCTGCTTTCTCACACGTCATCTCTAATGCCTGTTTGGGTGTACAATCATATTCCGTAAAAACCTGAGGCAATAATAATCCTGAATGATACATACTCCTTATTATTAAGCCATGTTTTCCGATCTCAATTTTATCAAGATATTCTTTTGGTTCCTCTATCTCAATCAATTCAGGCTTTGTCAAAACAGAAACTTCCATTGTAATTTCATCTAATTCATCTTCTTCAACTGGAGAAAATCTTGGATCTTTGAATGCTGCTGCTCTTGCTGACTCAACAATCGCTCTTTTTAATGGATAGATTGGCTCTGGAAAACCAATACATCCTCTTAATTCTCCAAATTTATTTAAAGTCACAAATACCCCTCTCTTATCTGCAAATTTATCTGCTTTATCTGCTTCAGGCATATTAATTATTTTACCAGAAAAATAAGTATCAATAGCATGCCTGGCATATTTTACAAGAATTTTACCTTCTTCTAAGGATAAAAGGTTCATTTCAATAAACTATTTATTTTAAGTTTTTAGCTATATCTGCATTCCTTTTCTTTAATCTTGAAATTGCATCCTTTAATGCTTTTTTTGGTTCCTTGTCTTTTGTTTCTATAATAAATTTAGGTATACCAACTAACGGATGACTTATTGTATATGCTGCAACACTAACAGATTCATCATTCCAGAGTTCTTCTCTAAGAGCATTACATAAGGTATGATCTTCCCCTTTTAATTCAAAAACTAATTTTTTGCTTTTATCCTCAAGAATATTGATTTCCATGACTCTCACCTTGCTTTAGCGCCTTTAGCGTCATGAAAATTATGGGCATTTAAAAAGTTTGTGTCGAAGATATATACAAAAATGTTTATATATAACCCTTCCATATCTATTTTTATGAAATTGAGGTTGTTGTTGCTATAAATTTCATTGGCATTCTCCTTATTTATCTCAAAGTATATGGGTGATAAAATGTCAGAATCAAAAACAATGAATACAAAAGAAATAGAAATAAAATGGGTTAAAAAATGGCAGGATTCTAAGGTTTTTGAAGCTAATCCAATAAAAGGAAAAAAGAAGTTTTTTGGAACTTTTCCTTATCCTTATGTCAATTCCTATCTTCATTTAGGTCATTTTTATTCTTCTATGAAATTGGAGGCTCTTTCAAGATTCAAAAGAATGCAAGGTTATAATGTTCTTTATGCCCAGGGATGGCATTGTACAGGCAGCCCTATTGTAAGCACAGCAAAAAGAGTAAAGGATAAAGAGCCAAAACAGATTGAAATATTGAAAAAGCAAGGTTTTTCAGACAAAGAGATTGAGAATTTTGGAGATCCTAAAGAATGGATTAAATATTTTCCAAAAGAAGCTCAAAAAGATTTTACTGAAATGGGTTATTCAATTGATTGGAGAAGGTCTTTCATAACAACAGAGCTTAATCCTCATTATGACAAATTTATAAGATGGCAATTTGCCAAATTAAAAGAGAAAAATTATGTTGTGAAAGGCAAATTCCCTGTTGTGTGGGATCCTAAAGAAAATGCGCCTGTGGGAGACCATGACAGGATAGAGGGAGAAGGGGAAACCCCGCAGGAATATGTATTAATAAAACATAAGTTAGATGATAAATGGGTTGTCTCAGCTACATTAAGGCCCGATACTATTATGGGAGTTACAAATCTATACATGAACCCAGAATCAGAATTAGTTGAAGCAAATGTTGATGATGAGATATGGATAATATCTGAAAAAGTTGCGCATGAATTGAATTACCAGGATAAGAAAGTAAAAGTTATTAAAAAAATAAAAGGCTCTGAATTAATTGGAAAAAAAGTAAAAGAATTCTCAGGACTGTCTGTAATTATATTGCCTGCTAGTTTTGTTGATACTAAAGTCGGCACTGGAATAGTCCATTCTGTTCCAAGTGATTCTGCTGATGATTTAATAGCATTATATGATTTACAGAAAGATGAAGAAACATGCAAGAAATTCCATTTGGATATTAATGAAATAAAAAATATAAAACCAATTGCTGTTATAGATATTCCAGGATATGGTAAGATTCCTGCTGAAGATATTATAAAACAATTAGGGATAAAAAACCAGAAAGAGCATGATAAATTAGCAAAAGCAAAAGAGATTCTTTACAAAGATGGTTATTATAAAGGCTCTTTGAATAATCTTTATTCTAAAAAATTCTCTAAAGACCTTTCAGGAAAAAAAGTAGATGAAGTAAAAGATTTTATCAAAGATGAGCTTGAAAAATCTGAATTCGGAGACAGATATTATCAATTGACAGGAAAGGTTGTTGCAAGATCTTTGGGAGAGTGTATTGTAAAGATTGTTGATGACCAGTGGTTTATGGATTATGATAATAAAGAGTGGAAAAAATTAGCTCATAAATGCCTGGATAATATGAAATTATATCCAGATAAGACAAGATCACAATTCAATTATGTGATTGACTGGCTGAGAGACTGGGCATGCACCAGAGAATTTGGATTAGGAACAAAACTTCCTTGGGATGAAAAATGGCTCATTGAATCTTTATCTGATTCAACAATCTATATGGCATATTATACTGTTGCTCATAAAATAAAAAAAATTCCTTTTGAAAAGCTTGACAATGCTTTTTTTGATTATGTGTTTTTAGGAAAAGGCTCTGCTGATAAATTAAAAGTTGATAAAAAAATTGCATATGAGATTAAAGAGGAGTTCAATTATTGGTATCCTATGGATTTCAGGAATACAGGAAAGGATCTTATCCAGAATCATATGACTTTCTGCATTTTTAATCATACTGCTGTCTTCCCTGAAAAGCACTGGCCAAAAAGTTTTGGATTAAATGGCTGGGTGACTGTTGATGGGGAAAAGATGTCAAAGAGCAGAGGTAATTTTGTCATCATAAGAGATGCGAATAAAGATTATGGAGCTGATGCTTCAAGATTTACTGCTTTATCTGGAGGAGAGGGCATAGATGATGCTAATTTTGACAGGGAGATGGCAAAATCAATGGCTCCAAAGATAAGTGCATTATTAGAGTTTGCTAAAGAGTATTATAATAAAGGAAGAAAAGAGAGATTAGCTATTGATAATTGGTTGGAGCAGAAGATTGATTTGATTATTGATAACACAACAAAGTATTATGAAGAGATACTTTTCAGGAGCGCATTGCAATCTTCTTATTTTGAGATGCAAAACTCTTTGAAATGGTATATGAGAAGGACAATGAACAATCCTAATAAAGATGTAATCAATAGATTCATAGAAACACAGGCATTGTTATTAAGTCCAATAACTCCTTTTGTTTGCGAGGAAATATGGGAAGCAATAGGAAAAGGAAAAAAAGGATTTATTCTAGAAGCAGAATGGCCTGTTCCAAAGAAAAAAGTAGTTGAAATGGACAGGACAGAAGATGTCATCCAGACAACAATTGAAGATATCACTTCTGTGCTTAAATTACTTCAGATAAAAACACCTAAAAAAATAAGATTATTTATTGCTGAAAAATGGAAATATCAAG
>CAYMPC010000040.1:0-10220 GCA_964392465.1 uncultured Methanosarcinales archaeon
TTCAGTATTCATTTTTTCAAGAAGTAATGATAAAAGAATATTAAAAGTTTTGTTTTTACTCTTCAACTTTTCAAATTTCAATAAATTTAAATATAGTCTTTTTTCATTTTTTTTGTGGATAAAAAACTTGATGTAATATTAAAAGAAAAAGGACTAAAAAGAATTGAGACTCTAGATGAGATAGTAATATCTAATTCTTTTTTAATTGATACAAATACAGGTAATTTGTCAAATCAACGATTTCCCATATATCCTGTTGTGCAAGACAAATTGAATCTTACTCATAACCTTCTTAATTTATATGGAATCCACTGGAGATACTTAGTTAATTCTGAAAATTGGATTGATATTGAAAAACAAGAAGGAGACTTACAGAGAGTATTATCAGATATTTATTCAGGAGTTAGAAAAAATAGACCAGCAATATATGCTTTCTCTCAAAAGTACGTTAACTTGTTCAAAAGTTTATGGATTTTTATTCCCGATACACAAGGTTGGGAGTATTACACAGGAGTATTGCTACCACAATTCAAAACAGATATGGAAGCTTACAAACAAATAAAACAAGCTATCTGATTATATTGTTATATTGAAAATACATATAAATTCCAAAAAATTTAAAGAGAGTATGAAAACAATTATCCTCTCAGTTGGCGGATCAATAATCTCTCCTGATAAGCCGGATTACTTTTTTTTAAGGGAATTTAAGAATTTCATAATAAGAAATCTAAAAAAATACAGGTTCATAATCGTTTGTGGAGGAGGAAAAACTAATAGTTATTATAATGAAGCAGCTAAAAGAGTTTCAAATATTAAAAAAGAAGACTTAGATTGGTTAGGAATTACAGCCACAAGGCTGAATGCCGAGCTAGTTAGGACAATTTTTGGGGAAGTAGCATATAAAAAAGTGATTTATAATCCAGAAGCTAAATTAAAAACAAATAAAAAAATAATAATAGCTGCAGGGTGGAAACCAGGAAGATCAACTGATTTTGTTGCTGTTATTTTAGCAAAAAAATTTGAGGCAAAAGAGATAATCAACATGACGAATATCTCCTATGTATATGACAAAGATCCAACTAAATTCAAAGACGCAAAAAAGCTTTTTAATATTACTTGGAAAGAATATAGAAAAATTATAGGTAACAAATGGACACCAAGATTAAATAGCCCTTTTGATCCTATTGCAAGCAGAGAAGCACAAAAAAACAAACTAACAGTTATTATAATAAAAGGAACAGATTTAAACAATGTTGAAAGGAATTTACATGAAAAAAACTTTGATGGAACTATAATAAAATAAAAGTCCATAACAGAAAACTTAATAAACAAGTAAACTCCTTATTTTAATTAACAGGGTGGGAATATGAAACAAAAACTAATCTTTACATCATTTTTATTGTTTGTTCTTATGATTATGCCTGCTTATGCAGCTTTGACAGCAGATGTAACTATACTTAGGAATAGTATTTATCTTGATGAGCAAGCAACATTTAAATTAGTTATTACAAATCCAGAGCCCTATTCAAAAGTAATTCAAGTCTATTCAACTGATATTGAGTTCTATACAGAGATAGAACCTACAATAACAAAAATAGAACCAGAATCAACTATTACCTTAACTTTGAAATTACTCCCAAGTGTTTGGTCAAATATAGGAGCAAAAGGAGTCAACATTATGGTTTCTTCTCCTGCTGTTAATGAGCAACTCTCTTTTCAGCTACCGGTATATATTAAATCTTATGATGATCCCGAAAAAAAATACAGCCCTTCAGTAGAATTGAAAATCGAATTTCCAAAAGAGGTAGATCCCAGAGAGGAATACCCTATCAATATTTATTTAAGAAACAGGAATAAATTAGATATAAAATCAATGGAACTTGTTGTCAAAAGCAATGCCTTTAACCCTGAAAAAATAATATTAACATTAAACCCCTACCCAGAGGGAGAAAGAAGAGAAAATATAATATACACAATAGATTCGTTGACTCAGCCAATGGAAGATATCTTGGAAGTTGGTTTAATTATAGATAATGTTACTTTTAACAGAGAGCGTATTCCTTACAAAATAGTTGCTTATTCTGAATTTGTAAAAACAGAAGAGACAAGAGAAGAACTATTCAAAAAAACAACAGAATATACAATTATTAATGAAGGTAACATAAAAAGTGAGGAATTATTTAAATTTCCAACATCTGTATTAAAAAGGATTTTTGTTAGTTCTACACCTGCTCCTGATAAAATCAATCTAAAACAAGAAGCATATTTGGCCTGGGAATTGGAACTTGAGCCAAGACAAGAAGTAAAAATAAAGGTTGTTGAAAATTACAGGCCGCTGATATATATCTTATTAATTTTTATTGTCATAACTCTTATTTATTTCCTTTATAGGAGCCCTTTAACAATTAAAAAAGAAACAATAATTACTGGAACCTCTACAGAGGGTATTTCAGAACTCAAAGTAATTCTTCACATAAGAAACAGAAGCCAGGACTTGATAGAGCATATAAAAGTCACAGATCTTATACCCAGTATTGCAGAAATGATAAAAGAGACAAATATAGGGACATTGGCACCAGTCAAAATAATAAGAAATGACAGGAAAGGAACAATAGTGAAATGGGAGCTTGAAGCATTAGAGCCTTTTGAAGAGAGAATAATCAGTTACAGACTAAAATCAAAGATAGCGATTGTCGGAGGTTTGACTTTGCCTCCAGCAAAAATAAAATTTGAAACAAAAAAAGGGAAAGAAAGAACAGTAAGATCCAATAAAAGCCAGGTAAGTCTTGGTTTTTAGTTCTTTTTATTTTAAAAATCGATACATATAAATAGGTATTTCTCTATATTTTTTTTATGCGTGATATTTATAATAAATATGGGGCGATTATCTTTATTTTTATTACACTATACTTGTCTTACTTAATCTTAAAACCCTTTTTGCTATCTATAATCTCTTCTGCAATTATTGCTTATATCTTTTATCCCATATACAAAGTTATATCTTCAAAAACAGGCAGAAAAAACCTGTCCTCCTTACTTATGATCTTTGTTGTTCTTATTATATTTTTTATTCCGTCTGTATATTTAATCACCTCTTTAATAAAAGAAATACCAGGAATATATTCTACAATTTCAAATACCCTTCAGACTTCAGAAATATGGAGTAATATTTATCAAACTTTTTCAGAGAGCGTTGTTCATATTGATTTAAAACAAATTATCCAATCTGTTATGATAAATATTCTAAATTTTTTTCAAGGGATTTTGCTTTCTTTGCCAAATAAACTCATAAATTTGTCTATTAGTGCTTTTTTGCTTTTTTTCTTTTTTAGAGATGGATATGAAATAACACAGAAACTTTTAGATTATAGTCCATTCCATAAAAAAGACACAACAATCTTAATCAGGCAATTAAAGGGGATGACAGATGCAGTTATCTATGGTCAGATGATAACAGCATTAGTACAAGCCATATTAGCAACATTAGCTTATTATGTTTTGGGATTTAAGGCACCTTTGTTTTTTGGATTTATTACCTTATTTACATCTATAATACCTATGTTAGGTCCTGCTTTTGTCTATGTTCCTTTAGGAGTAAGCACTATAATTACTTCTGTAAGTTCGTCAGACACAACAGGGTTAATTAAGGGAATAATAGTTATAATATATGGAATAGCTATAATCAGTAGTGTTGATAATGTTTTAAAACCAATTTTAATAAGTGATAAAGTCAAGATACATCCAGTTTTAGTAATGATAGGTATACTTGGAGGATTAGCTGTTTTTGGTTTTATAGGAGTAGTTATTGGTCCGTTAATCTTGATATTTTTGCTTACTTTGCTTAGAATTTATGATATGAAAGAAAGAGTAGCAGAACACATGGAATATCCAAATAAAGAAGAAAACAATAATGAAGGATTATAGTTTATTATATTATTATAAAAAAATATAAAAAAGAAGCTTTATTCTGATATGTATTCAATAAAAACAAATAATGCCACGGTCGCATAACCCGGTATTGCGTCAGTCTTGAATGCAAAACAAAGGGAACTGATTCCGTGAGGAATTCTCGGTTCAAATCCGAGCCGTGGCGTCTTTTTTTAATTTATAAAATTAAATTTAAATATCAACTAAGATTATCTCTATTTATGTCTACCTTAAAACAAATACAATCAGAAATAAAATCAATAAAAGAAAGAAACAAAAAAGTTGAAGCAGATAAAGCCTGGGAGATTAGTTTAACCAGAAAAATAATTATTGCTCTTTTTACATATGCAGTTGTTGTGTTATTCTTTTACTTTGCAGGATTGCCAAATCCAATGATTAATTCAATAGTGCCATCTTTAGCTTTCTTATTATCGACATTGACCTTGCCATTGTTCAAGCATATCTGGATTAAAAAGATATATAAGAGATAGTATTTTCTTTATATTCATGCCACGATCGCATAATCCGGTATTGCGAGAGTCTCGAATTAAACAATAAAGAAAACTCTTGCCGTAAGGCATTCTCAGTTCAAATCTGGGTCGTGGCGTTTTTTATTTTTTACCTATTCACCTATTCAGCAACATTTATAAATTTGGCAAGTTTCCGAAGATAACATAGCGGGGTAGGGCAGCTAGGAGTGCCCGTTGGGCTCATAACCCAAAGGTCGGAAGTTCAAATCTTTCCCCCGCTAGTTTTTTTCAAAAACCTAGTGTAAAAAATGTTTTTTCTCCGAAAAAACGTTGGCTTTAGGCCAACATATCCCGATCAAACCTGATAAGGTTTGGTGGTAATCCTTTCCCCCGCTAGTTTTTTCATTTTTCTTCAGAATCAAAACCTCAAACTATATTCACTAAATAGATAAAATATTTATATAAACCTTCTATTTTTATTAATAGATAGCTATGGCTACGCAAAACGTTCATCATAAATCAAGTAATACAAATAGCGGTCAAAATAAAATTTTGGCAACTTTTAACAATTTATCTAAAAATAAAACTTTTAAGTATTTGAGATTTTTACCTGTTCTGATTCTTCTAATTATGTTCACAAAAAAATGGTTTGTATTTGGAGTATTTACTATCCTTACTTATTATATAGTTTATTACACTAAATTATGGCACGTCCCCATAGATGTTTCTCCTTTATTTTTTTTTGGGGTAGTTATAACAAGATACTATGGATTTGGCAACATGCTTTTGTTTTACCTTCTAGCTTATTTTATCCCTAAAACACTTACAGGTCACAGCGCAAGCTGGATTTCCTATATCTTTGTTTCAATAAGTTGGGCTTCTTTCCTATGTGTTTTTCTTTTCCCTTCAAGCATGTCTCTCCAATTATTGGGTTATATAACAAGCGTTATCCAATTTACCCTTTCCGCAATGTTTCAGTCAACAATGAAACCCTTAATGATGTCAATTGCAGACGGAATAGGAAATGTCATGAACAACCTGATATGGTTTCTAATTTTTTCAGATTTAGTAGTATGGATATTGGGACTAGTTGGATTAACTGTATAATTATTTGTAAAATTCTATAAAAATTAATATACTTCTTTATTTTTATTAAAAATATGTTAATAACAGGCATTGATGAGGCAGGCAGAGGTCCTGTTATAGGACCATTAGTAATTGCAGGTGTTTTAATAGAAGAGAAAGAAGAAGAAAAGCTTAAGAGCATAGGAGTTAAAGACTCTAAGCTTCTAGATAAAAAGCAAAGAGAAGAATTGTTTAAAAAAATTCTTGGTATGGTAAAAGAATACAAAATCATAAGCATTACGCCAGACATTATAGATTCCACTTTAAAATCTCATGATAGCAATCTTAATATCTTAGAAGCAAAAACAACAGCAGAAATAATAAACTTTCTTAACCCTGAAAAAGCTATTATTGATCTTCCTGATAGGAACCAAGAGAGATACAAAGAATTCATAAAAAAAGAATTAACAAATAAAGAAATAAGTTTAGTTGCAGAACATAAAGCAGATCTAAATTATCCTGTTGTAGGAGCTGCATCAATATTGGCAAAAGTTACAAGAGATCGATATATTGAGCATCTTAAAGAGATGTTTGGAGAGGATTTTGGATCTGGATATACAAGTGATGAAAAGACAATAAGATTTTTAGAAAAACACTGGAATAATAATAAAATTCATTTTTTTAGAAAAGAATGGGTTACATGGAAAGAAATAAAGCAGAAAAAGCAGCAGAAAAAATTATTTGATTTTTAATTTGAGTTATAATTAGTTAAATTATTTTTTTAATAGTTAAATCATATAATCTTATACTATTTTTCTTTCTGCTTTTTAAAATGAATTATATTAATGATGAATTGCCTTATCAAATTTTAATTTCTTTATATGATATAAAAGGAAAACCGATATTAGTAAAAACTAATATTGGCGAATCAAATGATGTTTTATTTACTGGGTTGGAGAATATTGTTTTTCAAAGTGAAGGATCAAGATATAGTATATCTCAAAGAGGAAATCAATTATACTTTTCACTCCCCTCTCATAAATTTTTTTCTGGAACTTACCTAAAACTTTTCCCTTCAGCATCTAATGTGAATTTATATTATCCAGATAAAACTTTGACGCAATTAGTTTTTCCAAACACACAAAAGCAAATAGATCTATGGCCAGAGCTTAGACAAAATGAAGCGCAGTTGGAATTTAACAGTAAAACAGGAGAAAAAATTAAAGTTAAAATAAAATTAGAAAAAAAATACAATTAATTATAAAACACTAAAAAAAGCTTCTAAACTCAATCCTTTAATCTTTTCCTTTTTACTGAATTTGTATTTTTTAGTTGCTTCTTCTGTTGATATATCCAATATTTTTGCTCCAATTCTCTCTTTTAGGTTTTTCTTAAATTTTTCCAAATGAGCTAAAAGTTCATTATCTACTTTTAAATAGAGTTCAATATTGTCTATTTTTCTTAAACCAGAATCCTTTCTAAAAGACTGTATTCTTCTTACAACCTCTCTTGTATATCCCTCGCTTATTAATTCCTCTGAGACAGAGGTTTCAAGGTAAATATTCCCTTTACTAAAAGTTCCCATAAATATACCTTTTGGCAAAGTTCTTTCTAAAACAAGATGTTTTTCCTCAAGTAGATAGTCTTTTTCTTCTACTTTGAACTTTAATTTTTTATCTTTTAGTTTTTCCATTATTTCAGGTGTTTTCATCTCTGTTAATTGTTTTAGAATCTCTTGAGATGCTTTTCCAAAAGCAGGGCCCAATGTTTTATAATTTGGACTAACATCAATTTCTGCTTTTTCAAATCTATCTATTAGATTTACTTCTTTTATGTTTGTTTGAGATTTAATCAGTTCAATCAAATCCTTTACTGCTTTTTTTGTTTCTTCATCATTTGTTTCGACATATACTTTCTGTAAGGGCCATCTAATCCCAATCTGCGCTTTTTCTCTGGCGCTCAATATTGCCTGAACAATGTCTTTTACATAAGTAAGATCTTTTTCTAGATTTTCCTTTATCATTCCATTATCTACAGATGGCCAGTCAAAAAGATGAATAGATTCTTCTTTTAAGCTGAATTCTGTCTTAAAATTCTGATAAATCTGCTCTGTCAGCATAGGCACTATCGGAGAGAACAACTTGAGTGTTTCTTTCATAACATTATAAACAACATACAGTACAAGCTCTTTTTCCTCATCACTTCCAGCATTTACTTTTTCTCTAATTAGTTGTATGTATGTTCTTGAAAGTTCCATATAAAGAGATTCAATTGCCCAAGGAATTTCATTTAAATAATACTTTTCCATTAATTCAGTGACTTTTTTTATTGTTGAATTCAATTTAGATAAAATATAATGTTCTTCATCTCCTGCTTTTCTTAATATGCTTTTTTTGATTTTTTCAGGATTTTTTTCAATAGTTTTAGCCAAATCAATTATAAAGTTATGAAGATTCCAGAAAATAGTCAGATTTCTCCTTTTTATTTCAATATCTTCAAAATTATAGTTAAGATCTAATCCAGGATTTGATGCTCCAACAGAATAATATCTGAAAGTGTCTGCTCCAAACTTTTCTGTTACTTCATCAGGTGTTATGACATTTCCAAGGCTTTTTGACATTTTCCTGCCTAAAGCATCATTAACAAAGCCTGTCATATAGCATGCTTTAAAAGAGATATCTTCCAAAGCAAGCATACTAGCTACAAATAATAAATTAAACCATCCTCTAATTTGATCTTTACCTTCTGTTATAAAATCAGCAGGGAACAATTTTTTGAAAAGCTTGTCATCATGGGGGTAGCCAAGAGAAGCCCATGAATCAACTCCAGCATCTATCCAAACATCCATTATATCAGGAATTCTTTTCATTTGTTTATTACAGTTATTACAGGCTATTGTAACTTCATCTATCCAAGGCTTATGCAGATCTTTTGGTATAACAGATGCATTATGTTTCTTCATATCTTCTCTTGATTCAATTACTACATAATTTTTACAAGTATCACACATCCAAATAGGTAAAGGCGATCCCCAAAATCTTTGTCTTGTTATCCCATTGTCTCTGAGATTTTCAAGCCAGGAATCAAATTGATTGCTTCCTGCCCAATCAGGAACCCAGTACATTTTTTCCTTATTCAATTTTCTCATTTTGG
Source organism: uncultured Methanosarcinales archaeon (assembly GCA_964392465.1). Classification (GTDB taxonomy): domain Archaea; phylum Nanobdellota; class Nanobdellia; order Woesearchaeales; family GW2011-AR15; genus JAAXVZ01. The sequence continues at coordinate 8,616 of CAYMPC010000040.1, forward strand.
GTATTAGGTCTTCAACTTTGAAAAACCATTGTGTAGTTGTCCTATAGATAACAGGGCTTTTGCATCTGTCACAATGACCATAATCATGCATATAATCTTCCATCAGCAGAATAGCTTTTCTGTTTTTCAGTTCTTCAATAAAAACAACATTATCTTTTTTTGTATGAAGCTTAGAGAACTTACCCATGTTTTGATAATATCCTGTTTCATCTACCTCATTAAAAGGAGGTATGCCTTCTCTATGTCCAACTTCATAATCTTCTGGACCGCAGCCAGGAGCCATATGGACTAACCCAGATCCTGTGTCTGTTGTCACATACTCTTCACTCATAACAACAGTATGCATCTTTTTTGATTTTTTTCCTATTTCTTCAAAATGACTGCCAATTACATCCTCAAAAGGATGTACATATTTTAGACCTTCAAGTTCTTTTCCTTCCAAAACATCCACTACCATATAACTCTTTCCCAGCTTTTCTTGAATTAATTGGTTAGCGAGATCTTTTGCCAAAATCCAGACTTCATCATCTACTTTTGCTTTTATATACTCTACTTTTGGATTAGCCATAACACCTAAATTAAAAGCAATAGTCCATGGTGTAGTTGTCCATATAATTAAGAATTCATTTTTTTTATCTTCTAATCTGAACTTCACAAAAATAGATTTATCTACAACTTCTTTATATTCAAGTTCGTGCTTTGCCAATGCTGTCTGGCAGCTTCCGCACCAAGTAATAGTCATCTGTCCTTGGTAAAGCCTTTTTTTTTCATGAGCTTTTTTCACAAGCCACCAAGTTCCCTCAATATAATCATTATCTATTGTCTGATAGGCATTATCAAAATCCAGCCAAACCCCAAGTCTTATAAAATCTTTATTCATCTGTTTTAAATTGGCAACTGCAAAACTCTTGCACTCAACAATAAATTTTTCTAGTCCAAATCTAATAATATCTTCCTTAGTTTTCAATCCTAATTTTGCTTGGACTTTTCCTTCTGTAGGCAATCCATGCATATCATAGCCTGCCCTATCCCAGACATCATATCCTCTCATCCTTTTGTATCTTGTTATAGTATCTTTAAGAGATTTATTCCATGCTGTGCCTAAATGAATCTTTCCAGAAGTATAAGGAGGACCGTCAAGAAAATAAAATGGTTTTTTCCCCTTGTTTTTTTCTCTTGCTTTTTCTAATATTTTATTGTTTTCCCAGAAATCAAGTATCTTTACTTCATCTTCAACAGGATTATATTCTTTCATTTTTTCACCAAAGCCATCCAAAAAAGCAATCTTTTGTCCTTTTTTGGTATTTTTTATCTTTTATATACTTATGTTCCTTTATCTATCTTTCTTATAAAGAGGCTTAGATTACAGCCCCATCTAACTAATAATGATGATAGAAATTAATGAACATAAACAGACATTTGAAGTCATAACAATAGATAGTTCTAAGGTATTTATAAAACTTTTCAGCTGAAAAACACAAAAACAAACATAAAATTTATATACTAGTATATCATTTTAGTATACTAAAATACATTTTTAGATACAAATATCTTAAAAAAGAGGGAATAAATATGGAACATGGAAAAGTAAGTAATTTAGCAGAT
>CAYMPC010000041.1:0-9327 GCA_964392465.1 uncultured Methanosarcinales archaeon
TTGGTGCAACTTTATTTCATCCGAAAGTTTTAGCTATGATACTTGTTCTTATTGTTTGTACTTTCGCTGTGTTATGGATAGGATATAGGCCTTTGTAAATAGAATAATTAGTTTTTAATACATTGTATTGCCTGTGCCATATGTTGAAACTCCCCCTCCTTCAAAATAAATAAGAACGCCTACTGAAGCACATGCATCTTTATTTTGATTATTAACACCCAGTCCCCTTACTCTAATTTCCAAACCTTCTTCTCTTATAAGCACATATTCTTGTCCGCTTTCATAGGGAAGTATTAAGCAAAAATCTCTATTTGAACCACAGATAGGAGATACAGAGATAGGAGGAGTTTCTGAGATAATTGCATCTCCTTTTGGTCTGAAAACAACATTGGCAACATATTTGTCTTCTGTTTCAGATATTATCTGTCCTCCAACACATCTGCTGTCACAATAACCTAGAATACTAGATTTTTCATCTATCATTGTTACATCTAACATCTCACAAATCAATTTTTGATTAATAACCCCTTGAATTGTCAATAAAAAGGTATAAAGAGAAGAGTCCTTTTGAAAGTTGTAAAGATTTCCTGGATAGTACTTATTAGGTTCAATTTCTAGTTGTTCCCAACCCGTAACATCTCCTATTAAAAAGTCACAAGAGATATCTGTTTTAAAATATCCAAAAGGTATAATAAATTTATTATCTTCATCTCTATTGATACATTCTTCTGGCATAACTTCTTCTTCAATGCAAGAATGAAAATCAAATTTTTTAATTGGAAGATCATCTGATATATATCTACCTTGTTCCATTAATTCGTTTTGTAGAGCTAGATAATCAGGATTATATTCAAAATATCCATAATCTACCTTAACTCCTGTTTCAACTAACTTTTTAATTATATCATTAACTTCTTTTGATTGTTGATAATCTTCTTCATTCTTTTTTCTTAATATTTGCGTTTTACCATTATCTTCTTTATTTAATGAAACAAACCAATCATCTTCTGTATCACATTTACACTTATCTCCTTCTGGGCAATATAGATATCTTTGCTCAAAAATAACAGGAAGATTAATGCTATATATGCCATCAACTAAAGCTGTTGAATATTCTGTAAAATGGCTTATTTCAGCTATTGCTCTATTCCCTTCTATAGATGTTTGAAGTGCACTCCAAATTTCATAGTCTTCATTCCACCAAGCAACCCTAACTAAATTAATATCTCTTCCATTTAAGTCTTCCTGCCTAAACTCTAAAGACAACTTCACTGGCTCAGAAAATACTACTCCGTCTGGAAGTGCTTCATAAATAGTGTTACCCAAAACAACACCATTATTTAAACCATCAAAATGAAGGTCTTTTAATTTCAATGAAATTCTTTCAACTGGATTTCCTTCTTTATCTGTTATTTTTATGCCTTCTGGAATAATTAGTTCTGCTTTTCCATCTCCAGAAACGATAATTGTCTCTTTTTTTGTTATGCCTCCGGATATTTTCTCACTTGTTGTCAAGTCGAACATTACTTCAACAGAATCAATCTCTATTCTTTGATTTTCATTCTCTATTATTAAAGGATAATTTACTTTTATAAGTACAGTCTCTTCATCTATTTCTATTTGTGAAAATATCTCTTTTTCTTGGATATTATAATTCTGGTTTTTCAATCTAGTAAGTAAATCGCTTGTACATTCCTTTACCCCTTGGCTTATGATTGTTTCAAATGCTTCTTTAGTTTCCTCTCTTATTCCTGTTTCTTCCATTGCTTTAACTGCTGTCTCTCTAATGCATGTTGTAATGTACGCTCGTATATATCCTTGGGAATATAACCCTTGGTTTGATTCTAGAATTCCTTTTTGATATACTGTTTGTTTTTTTTCTGAATAAAAAGAAAAAACTAATATTGAAAAAAGAAGTATCAAAATACCTATTATAAGAAAAACACTTATTTGTGTTTTTTTATAAACCTTATTAAGCATAATTAATTATTTAATATATTACTATAAAAGTCTTTCTAATTAAAATTAAAAAATAAAGTCATAAAGTTTAAAAAGAAGAGTGTATAAAACTAATGTAAGTAAAAAATAAATAAAATTGGGGAAGTTAATTTGGGAAAAAAAAGAGGTTGGCTTTTAGGTTTATTAATGTTCATTACCTTAATCTCTTTTAATTTTGATGTCTCCTATGCAGAATATAAATATATAGGAAGAACAAGCTACAATGCTGCTGATTGTTTTGTATCAAATGATTATATTAATTGGATAAGTTTAGAGATTTCTAAGTTAGAAAGCGGGGATGCATGCTATTACTGCTTAAAATATAAAGGACCAATCTTTGGCTCTGGTAAAGCAGATAGTGATTTGCTTTATGAAATATGTAATTCAGAAAGAGATCCTTATGACTATGATGGAGATGGACTTGTTGGAGAAAATGATTTGTGTCCTTATGATTTTGACACTGACAATGGATGTCCTCCTGGTTGCACAACTTATTTAGATTGTCCACAAATTCCTTGTAAACTCAGCCAATGTATAGAGAGTTCTTGTATTTATAAAACAGAAAATAAACTTAACTGTGTTCTTCAACCTACTTCCTGTACTGATTCTAACTGTATTTGCCAAGAAGGATATTATAGAGAACCCAATACTTATTATTGTGGAAGATATATATATAACGCTAAAACCTCTTTCTGTGAATTAGAACCTTTGCCTGAAGAAGAATGGTGTGATAACTGCTTTGTTTCTTCTTCTGCCTGCTATATTGACAAGTTGCATTATGAATGCTGCAAAAAAAACCCTGAAAGAGAAGGATGTGAGTGTTATGAAGATGAAACTACCTTTATTGGACTTGGGTGTCAAGAAGAATGGGAATGCACTGGATTTGGTATTTGTACTTTAGGATATAAATATCAAACTTGTGTTGATAAAAACGATTGTAAAACTTCTCTTTTTAAACCATCGGAAAAAGAAAACTGTGAATGTTCTGGTATAAGAAGGGCTACCTTAGACACAGGAGAAGTAATTTGTGTAGAAGATATTTTCGATGGGATTTGTAAACCGAATACTATTCCTAATTGTGAGTGTTTAAATATTAATCCAGGTAGTTGTGCTAATGACCCTATTAGACAAGAATGTGATCCTGCCTGTAATTGCATAACTACATTTAGAAGACCTAATGGTTATAATTCTGCAAGCTGCGAAAAATATAGTAAGCCATCTTGTCAATGGGCAAATGCTGAGTTAAATGAATGTTTAGATTATGAAGTAAGCAACCCTAGTCAAAAAAGAGGCAGCCTAAGTTGTATAGATGACCAATTATTCCAGCAAATTTCAAGTGATTGCAAATCTTGTGAATTAAGATATGATTTAGTAGATGACTCAATTTGTATGAAAACAGATCCCTCTACTTTTTGCACATCAAGAGAAACAAATCCTTGTGATTGTTTAGGTATTTTAACAGGAGGTACAAGTGCAGATTGCTCAAAAAGTCTTGTAGCAACATGCAATGATGAATGTACTCCTACTTCTTGTCTATCTGGATATCACAGATCTTCTTTTAACACAGATACTTGCGGCACTTATAATTTAGAAGAGGATAAGTGTAAATTTATTCCAATTGAAGACAAATTATTATGTAAAAATATAGAAGGCACTGGATCTTGTGTTGATGATCCGATTAAAAAGATAAGTGAGGATTGTGAAATTGATTGTATTACAGAATTTAAAAGACCAGAGCAAGATGCAAATGATTGCGAAATAATTAGTCCTGAAAGTAACTGTGAATGGGTACAAACATCAGATTTAATAAATTGTCTTTATATAATGGGAAGTAACACTTGTGATAAAGACCCTATATTTAATAGATATAGTGGAGAATGTACAAAAAAAGACTCTGATAATGATTTGATAGATGACAGATTTGAACTTGCAGAGTGCTTATCAACCTCACCTGGATCTGTTGTTGATAAAGATGGTTGTTCATGTGAACAAAAAACTTGTAATGACAATAATCCTTGCACAGATGATTCATGTGATATAAATACTGCAAAATGTATTTTTTCAGCTAATTTAAATAGTTGCGGTGAACAAAGAACCTGTCCTTCAGATAAATGTGATCCTGCTTCTCCTTATGAAACTTGGTTAGATTACCCTAAAAGCGGAAGTGATTATTGTTCTGATACTGTTTGTATGGAATATAGCTGTGAGTTGATAAATTCAATATATTCTAAAATATGTGATCCTGATGATGATGATGATGGAGATCCTGATATTACAGATCCTTTCCCAGATGATTCAACAAGAAATTCTCAAAGTTATTCAACAAAAGAAATATGTGATAGAATAGATAATGATAATAATGGTTTAATTGATGATAATCTAGAAAGACCTTTATGTTCTAAACAAGAAGGCGTATGCAAAAATAAACTAAAAAAGTGTATAAATGGAAACTGGGTAGACTGCAGCGAGACAGAGTATGGAATAGATTACAAGGCTGAAGAAACAAATGAAGATTGTGATAATTTAGATAATGATTGCGATGGAAGCATTGATGAAGGATGTTCATGTTTAAAAGGGGAAACAAAAGAATGTGGTATTTCAATAGGAGAATGCTTGCCAGGAACACAAACTTGTGAAAAGGGAGTATGGGGAACATGCTTAGATTTTATTGGACCAAAAAAAGAAACATGCAATGGAAAGGATGATGACTGCGATGGTTTAATTGATGAAGATGAAACAAATTCAGGAGAATATACCTTACAAGAAGAATGCAATATAAATTCTTGCTTAGGCATACTTTCTTGCACATCAAACCTTAATTATTGTGATTTATTAAATGATCCTGACAAAGATCTGTTCTGCAATGAAATTGATAATTGCCCTAATAATTATAATCCAAATCAAGAAGATTCTGATGGTGATGGTATTGGAGATGCTTGCGATTTCTGCCTAAATGATCCTCTCAATGATATTGATTTGGATAATATTTGTGGTAGCAATGACAATTGTCCTTTAACTCATAATCCTGAACAGATAGATTTTGACAAAGATGGAAAAGGAGATGCTTGCGATTTCTGTCCAAATGATGCTTTTAATGATATCGATTATGATAATGTCTGCGGAAATAATGATAACTGCCCAAGCAAATATAATCCTGATCAGTTTGACTGTGATAACAATGCTATAGGAGATGCATGTGATTTATTTTCTTTATGTGCAATAGATTCTGATGATGATGGGGTAAAAGACAATATTGATAATTGTGTATTGATTCAAAATAAGAACCAAGAAGATTTGGATGGAGATAGAATTGGAAATGTCTGTGATCCTTTCCCAAATGATCCTTTTAATGATATTGATAAAGATGGGGTCGGAGGAGATAAAGATAATTGTCATACTAATTATAACCCAAATCAGCAAGACGATGATGAGGATAGTATTGGAAATGTTTGTGATTTCTGTCCAAATGATCCCCTAAATGATATTGACAATGATAACCTATGTGCTAATGCTGATAATTGCCCCTATAATTTTAATCCAAGCCAAAGCGATTGTGATAAAGATAACATAGGAAATGCATGTGATATAACTTCTATTTGTTCTACTGACTCAGATAAAGATAGTGTTTTAGATGTTTTGGATAATTGTGCAGATTATTATAATCCTGAACAAAATGATTCTGATTTTGATGGTATTGGAGATGCTTGCGATTTCTGTCCAAATGATGCTTTTAATGATGCTGATAAAGACGGAATCTGCGGAGATATTGATAACTGCCCAGGACTTAGTAATTTTAACCAAAAAGACACAGACAAAGATAAAATTGGCGATATGTGTGATTTTTGTTTAAATGATCCTTTCAATGATATGGATCAAGATGGTGTCTGTGGAAATATAGATAATTGTCCTAATAAATTTAATCAAAATCAAAGAGACTGTGATGAAAATGAGAGGGGAGATGCTTGTGACTCATCTTCTTTATGTGTTCTTGACATTGATAATGATGGAATAAAAGATAACAGAGATAACTGCCCTGAAAATTATAATGCTGATCAATTAGACAGAGATGGAGATGGTATTGGTGATGTTTGTGATCCTTGTGAAAAAGATGCGCTTAATGACCTTGATAATGATGGTGTTTGTGGGAATAAAGATAATTGTCCTTCTATTTATAATCAAAATCAGGAGGACAAAGATAAAGATTATTTAGGAGATAAATGTGACAAGTGCCTTGATGATGCTGAAAATGATTTAGACAAAGATGGGATTTGCGGTAATGTAGATAATTGCAAGTATAAATACAACCCCAGCCAAATGGATTGCGATAATAATAACATTGGAGATGCCTGTGATACAAGCTCTTGTATTGGTGATTTTGATAAAGATAATAATCTAGATAATAAAGATAATTGCCCTGAAAACTATAACCCTAATCAATTAGATAAAGATGGAGATAAAATTGGAGATGCCTGTGATTTCTGTCCTGATGATAAATATAATGATATAGATCAAGATGGTGTCTGTGGAAATATAGATAATTGTCCATTGATTTACAATCCTTCTCAAGAGAATAATGATAAAGATGCATTTGGGAATGTATGCGATCTTTGCCCAAATGATCCTGATAATGATATAGATGAAGACGGTGTATGTGGGAATATTGACAACTGTCCTTTGTTAAAAAATCCAAACCAAGAAATCTGTGAAAATGTAAAAAAAGAAGATATATTATTTGATAAAGTAATAAAAGTAAAAAAAGACAATCTCAATAATTTAATCGATACTAAACAAGGTATCATCAAAAATAACAACACTAATAAGATGATTGAAAAAAGTTCAGATGATCTAAAAAAGATAATTCAGGTTGAAAAAAAAGAATATCTCACAACTGAAGGGAAAAAATTCACCAAATATAAGATTACAGTAGATAGTAAAAACAAGCAGATTGATGATTTGATATATTATCAAAATATTCCAAAATGTCTTGCTGAAAAAGCAGAAAATATCTATTTCAACGGAAAGAATTATAATATTATAGAAAAAGATCCTATAATTGCATGGCATTTTTCGCAGGTCAAAGATAAAATAGAAATAACTTATGATATTGAAGGAACTATCCCAGAAAGCTGTCTTGATGAACTTAGGGATTTTATATATTCTGCTTCAATGAAAGATAAAAAGCAAATAAACATAATGTCCATAATTCTTCCTTTTTTAATAATTCCAGTAATAATTTTTATTGTAATTTTCATGCAAAGACATGAAGAAGAAAAAAAGAGAAGGGAAGAATTAGAAAATAAAAAATAAATTAAACAACTATTTTTATTTTTATTTTTTCATTTATTTCTATCTCTCCTTTTCCAAACTCAATATCTTTTGCTTGTGTCGTAGCTTTTAAATCAGGCAAAACCAATTCAATTATTTTTCTTGTTTGATCGTCTGTATCTATTATTAATTGACTTAACTCCTCTTTAAGAGACATTGCCCTTTCTGATTTATATTTTCTCACAGCAGAGAGAATAGCTATTATATAATTCCCTGCTGTCTCTGATTTTTCATCCAAAAGTTTTTCATCAGAAAATGGCCAGTCTGATAAATGGATACTTTTCTTCCCTTCTTTATCTGAAAAGAAAAGATGATAAATTTCTTCTGTAATGTAAGGAAGGATCGGAGCAGTTAATTTCAAAAGGTTTAAGGTTGTTTCATATAGGGTAAATTGTGCAGATTCTTTTGCACCCTTATGGTATTTATCTGGATTATATAATCTGTCTTTCACAATTTCAAGGTAATTGTCGCAAAAAACATTCCAGAAGAATATTTCTATCTCTTGTTTCGCTTTTGAATATTCATAGGAATCAAAATAATTTGTGCAATTCTTTATAAGAACTTGGAGCTTAGATAATATCCATCTATCCATTATTTCTATTTCGCATTTTTTGTATTCAAAATTGTCAAGATGCATTATTGCAAACTTAGATGCATTCCACATCTTTGTAATCATCTTTTTTCCTGTAACAAGATCTTTTTCCTGGAAAGGTAAATCATCTCCTAGTTTTGACCCTGCTGCCCAAAATCTTAATGCATCTGCACTATATTTTTGTATCATGTCTTGAGGATGAATAACATTCCCTTTTGATTTAGACATTTTTTTCCCATGCGGATCTAGTGCCCATCCAGAAATCATAACCTTTTTCCATGGGTTTCTATCAAAATGAAGTTGGCTTTTTACTAAAGTATTAAATAGCCAAAAAGTAATTATGTCGTGTGCCTGCGGCCTCAAATCCATTGGATATATTTTATCATAATTTGCGCTTCCTTTGATTAATTCTCCTGCAAGCATTGGTGTTAAAGAAGATGTTGCCCATGTATCAAAAATATCTTTTTCTCCTATAAATTCAATATGCCCACACTTTGGGCATTTATCAAAGGGAGAGTCTTGTTCTGTTGGATCAACAGGAAGATCTTTTTCATCTGCAACTATCTCATAATCGCATTTTTTGCAATACCATACTGGAATTGGGACACCAAAATGTCTTTGCCTTGAAATACACCAGTCCCACTGCAGCCCATCAATCCAATTAACAAGTCTTGATTTCATAAAATCCGGATGCCATTGTAGTTCAAGACCTCCTTTAGTAAATTTTTCTTTAAGATCAAGATATTTTATGAACCATTGTTTTGTATTCATTATTTCTATAGGTGTGCCGCATCTTTCATGCACATTTACAGAATGTTTTATTGCTTTTTGACTAATCAAAAGCCCTTGTGATTTCATGTCTTCAATTATTTCTTTCCTTGCCTCTGCTGATTTTTTTCCTGTATACTTTCCTGCTAAATCAGTCATTCTTCCATCTTTTGTCAAAGAAACTCTTAAGGGAAGATTATGGGCCTTATACCATTCAATATCGGTCTGATCTCCAAATGTGCAACACATAACTACTCCTGTTCCCTTTTCAGGATCAGCTCTTTCGTCTGCGAGAATTGAGACTTTATGATTGAAAACTGGAACTATTGCTTCTTTTCCAATATATTTTAGATATCTTTTATCTTCTGGATGGACAAATACAGCAACACAGCTGCTCAATAATTCAGGCCTTGTTGTTGCAATAATTAAATTTTCATTTTCGACTTTGAAGACAATATCATTAAACATGCTGTCTAATTCCTTATCTTCTAATTCTACTTGAGCTATTGCAGTCTGGCATTCAGGGCACCAAATGCTGGGAGATTCTTTTCTGTATTCTCTTCCTTTTTTATATAAATCTATGAAAGACCATTGTGATATTTTTCTGCAATGATCATTTATTGTTGAATAAAATAAAGAAAAGT
>CAYMPC010000042.1:0-9324 GCA_964392465.1 uncultured Methanosarcinales archaeon
ACGTGATTCGAACACGCGCACCCTCTATGGGACTAGGCCCTCAACCTAGCGCATCCAGTCCAAGCAACATGCTTGTTTGACCAGGCTCTGCCACCCCCGCATATTGAGAGTGTATGAGCCATTAGCCCTTTTGATTGTTATTCAACTAATTAAAAATTATTTAATTAGTTCGTTTAATTCCTCAAGCTTGCTATCTAATATATCTAATGCTTGAGTTAAAATCTCATTGGCAGTTAATTGCCCCCAAGATTCTATCTGAAAAATATATTCTTTATCATTATAATCAACTTTAATTATTTCTTCATTAATATTTGCAACAGCATCTACTAAGTTGTTCTCTAAAATTAAATCTTGATCAATTTCTCCTTTTTTATTAAATATCTGTGGAGGATACATCTCTTTGTATTTCTCAATATCTGGATTTTTATTATTTATTTTCAAATTCGGATTGAAATTATACCATATATGGCCAGGTGACCATTTTGTATGATTTTTTCCCTTGCCCAATATTGCTGTTGCAATAAGTTCTATCTCTTGGTCTTTCAGTAGTTTCACTATTGGCATTTTAAGATGAACCGGCTTAACTTTTGGGTCAGCTGATTTCATATCAGAAGCATATACTGTCTTTGGTCCTTTTTCTTTTAAAGTTAATTGCAAAGTACATTTTGCTTTTTTTTCTTTTATGTCTTCTTCTGTTTTAGGAAGCTCATATGATTTAAGGTCTGTTGTCAATGGCAATAACCCTAGTCTGTGCGCTATTATTTCATCATATAATGCAGAGCTATTTTTTTTTAGTTCTATATCTTCAATAGCCATGACAGGAACTTCACTTAGCATTATTCTTCTTAATGCATTCGCATATCCTGGAAATGTGTCTTTCAAAATAAAAGACATTCTCATTTTATCTTTTGAAATTTTTAGGATCTCGAATTTTGCCAATTTAGACCCTCCTTCCTCTTTTTCCGCCTTTTTTCCTGCAACCATCGTGAGGAATTGGTGTTACATCTTCAATTATTCCTATCTTTAAACCCATTCTTGATAATGCTCTTACTGCTGCTTGCGCCCCAGGTCCTGGATTATTTGGGCCATTATGCCCTCCTGGTGCTTTAATTTTAACATGAATTCCTGTAATTCCTTTTTCTAAAGCTGCTTCAGCGACCTTTTTTGATGCTGCCATTGCTGCAGTGGGAGAACTTTCTAATCTGTGAGATTTAACAATTTGTCCTCCCGAAGAGATAGCAATTGTTTCGCTACCAGTTATATCTGTAATGTGAATAATTGTATCATTATATGAAGAATAGATGTGGCAGATCCCCCATCTTACATCTCTGCTTGTCCTTGCAGTTGGGCTTTCTTTTTCTCTCATTCTTTAATCTCCTCTTCTACATCAGCTATTTCTTCTTTTTTTTCTTCTGCCTTTTCTTTTTTAATCTCTTCTTTCATTTCCTGTTTTGCTGATTTTCTTTTTTTTGCAGGTTTTTCTGCTTCTGCTGCTTTTTCTACTTCTTTTTCTCCTTCTTCTTTCAATCCTAACGCATGCATCTCTTTTCTTATTTCTGCCTGTAAAGAAACTCTTTCAGGATGATCTTCAGAAAATAAAGGAGAATCAACAGTGATTTTGATTAATGCTTCCTCTTGTGCTGTTAAAATATAAGAAGGGGAAGTAATTTTTTTATCTCCGACTATAATATGCTCATGTGTTATAAACTGTCTAGATTGCTTTATTGATCTTGCAAGTCCTTTTTTAAATACTATGGTCTGTAACCTTCTTTCACATAAATCTTTCAAAGAGATAGCAAGAATATCTTCCAAAATCGCTCCTTCCTTAATAAGGTTTAATTGATGCATTTTGGCAATTAAATCTTTTTTTTGCTGTTCAGAAGCACTATCTTTTCTTGGAATTAATTCTTTAACCTGAAGTTTATATTTTTTAAGTAATGAATTTAATTTCCATAATTCTAATTTATTTTTGAAACCATATTCTTTCATTAATTCTTTTTCTTCATCAATCCTAAGCTTTTGCCATGGATGGCTTGGCTTGTCATACTTCTTTCTTAATTTTTTTGGATCTCCCATTTTTTTACCTTAATTATACTTTTCCTGATTTGGCTTCTGTTTTTCTTTTTACTCCAACTACTTTACCTTTATTTCTTCTGAAATTACTCTTTGTTCTCTGTCCTCTTACAGTAAGCCCTACTGCATGCCTCAATCCTTTATAAGACTTAATTTTCTTCATTCTTCTTAAATCCTGTTCAACTGTAAAATCAAGTGTTCCTGTAACAAGATGTGTTGTTTTTCCTGTATCAAACTCTCTTTTTCTGTTTTTCATCCAGGAAGGGATATTATACTTATCAGGATTTAAAATAATGTCATTTAATCTTTCAATTTCGCCTTCATTTAGAAGACCTGCTTTTTTCATTGGATTGATATGTGCTATCCTGCATGCCATCATAGAATACATAATTCCAATTCCTTTTATTTTCATAAGTGCAATATGAATTGCTTTTCCTCCAACTAAATCAGTATTGGCAACTCTGACAATGTGTCTTACTTGTTCCTTTGCTTGTTCTTTAACTTCTTTAACTTGTTCAACCATTTTATAAAATCCCGAGAATTAACAATAGAAACCCTATCGCTCTCACTCGGGTTATCTCTCTTGGAAATAAGGGTGATTTATAAAGATTTGGATTTTATTTAATCCCCTATTGAAGATATGGGCCCGGCCAGAATCGAACTGGCGACCTTTGCCGTGTGAAGGCAATGTCATTTGCAGATTCATCTTTTATTGAATTAGCCGCTAGACCACGAGCCCTTGAGAAAAAAGAAAAGATAAGAATATATAAAATTAAGCTAAGCTGCTAAAAAAGGCAAGTAAAAATATAATATAGATATAAAATAAAAGGTAATTGTTGCTAAGATGAAATTAACTATGTAAAACTGTGTTTTTTCAATATCAATATCTCCTTGCGCTATTTTTAAAAGATATTTTAGAAAATAATTTATTATTAGCGCTGCCATTGCGACAATAAAAAAATTAAAAGAGATAAAAAAAGTTACAAGGAAAAAAATAGGGATGTGCCTAATTGCTTTTGAGATATGCCTAACTTCTATACAAGACATTATTATTCTGTTCAATATTCCTAAAAAAAAGATTATTACGCTATAAATAAAGCCATAATAGTAAGATGCTGTTACTCCAAAAACAAAAACACAATCTAAAGGCAAGTATGGAATTGTTTGTTTCAATAGATTTTTAAAAAAATCAAGAAGCTCAAAAACCAAAATTATAATCAATGGCTTAAATGAATAAAATAGATAAAATAAAAACACAAATAAAGCTAACTTAGAGAATAGATAAAAGTATTTCTTCCGCTGACTCTGTTTAACACTCTCTCTTTTATGTTTATGCTTAAACATCTGGCCATATCTTGTCTTTCTTATATAATTATGTTTTATTTATATATAAAGATAATTGTTTTTATATACACGCTTTTCATCATCAAATACTTTTATAAATCTGACCTTTTTATTTCTGGTTATGATAGATAAAAAAATTTTTTCAAAGTTAAGAAAAGAATTAGAAGAAAGAGATAGTGTTAGAGAGGATCTAATTATAAATTCTAGGCCTATTTTAAAAGAATCTAAACAGGCAATATATGCATTGCACAAAGACTCTTTTAGAGAGGCAAAAAAGAGCATTGATGCTGCTAAAAAAGAAATTGAATCTTTAAAGAAATTAGTAAAAGCTAATCCTGCTCTTGATGTTGGAGCTTATAATGCTGCCCTGCAGGAATATGCAGAAGCCATAACTTATTATTATTTTGTTTCTGAAGATAGACTAATTAGTAATGAAGAGATAGATGTTGATGCTGAAAATTATTTATTAGGTATATGTGATTTAACAGGAGAATTGGCAAGGAGAGCTGTTTTTTGTGTTGTAAATGAAAAATACAAGGAAGTGAAAAAGATAAATGAGTTTGTTGAAATAATCCATAATGAGTTTTTGGAGTTTGAATTGAGGAATGGAGAGATAAGAAGAAAATCTGATTCTATTAAATGGAATATGAAAAAGATTGAAGAGATAATGTATGATTTAAAGATTAGGGGAAAGATATAGTTTGTAAAAAGTGAAGGATTATGGAATTTAAAGAAGCATTAGAAAAATTAGTAAAATCCAAAGAATATAAAAGTTGGAAAAAGGAAAATAATCTTTATTATTTAAGCCATGGTTTTATTATGGTTGACCCTCAAGTGAAAGAAGAATGGCAGATGGGTTACTGCAATCCTAAAAATAATAATATAACTACTTTTTCAATTTCTGAAAAGATTAGTCAAAACCCAGAAGCAGAAGCATTAAACAATGAAACAGAAATAATGAAGCTTGACTTAGAAAAAGTAAAAATTACATTAAAAGAAGCATTGGAAAAAGCAGAAAAAATACAAAAAGAAAAATATTCGGCACACTCTCCGTTTAAGAAAATTGTATTATTGCAAAAACTAGATATAGGACAAGTATGGAATATAACCTATGTCACTAATACTTTTAAAACATTGAACATAAAAATTGATTCTGAGACAGGAGAAGTTATTAAGGATGAATTGATGGATTTGTTCAGGATAGAAAAATAAATAATTTGAAAGAACGTATTATACTTTCTGTTTTCATTTATAAAAATATCTCATTTCAAAAATATATATTTAATGTTAATAGTTTTTATAAACCAAAAAGATAATTAAAAAATAGTTTCGGACCAAATTATTTAAAAAAACTGATGAAAAATGGTAGATGTATCTGTAGTAAGGATGGATAAAAGTTTGACAATGCCTTTTTATGCACATGAAGGAGATGCTGGCATTGATTTAAGATCTTCTGTTTATATTATCATTAAGCCTAATGAAACACAAACTGTGCCTACTGGAATTAAAATGGCTATTCCAGAAAATTATGTGGGCCTAGTTTGGGATAAGTCAGGATATGCTTCTAAAAATTCAATAAAAACAATGGCAGGTGTAATTGATTCTGGATATAGAGGAGAAATAAAAGTAGTTATGATTAATCTTGGAAAACAGGATTTTGAAATAAAAAAAGATATGAAAATTGCACAGATTTTGATACAACCTATTGTTCACGCTAATTTAATAGAAAAAGAAGAGCTTGAAGAATCTGTAAGAGGAGAAGGCGGCTTCGGAAGTACAGGAAGACATTAAGCAAAATAGTAAAAACAAAAAATAAAAACAAAAAAGAGGAAAGAAAATGAAGAAACCACAACCAGTAACAAACAAGACAACAATCAGCTATGATGCTATGATAAAGAGCAAAAAACTAGATTCTTTTTTTGATGATGAAAGTCAGGAAGATTAATTTTTCTTTTTTATTTGGTTTTCTTAATTAAATTTAAATATAAACCATTTCTACAAAACTTTATGGCAGAAGTTATGGATAAACTAGAAGCAGATATTCCTATCTTTTTCAAAGCTAGAAAAAAGTTCTATAGTTGCCCAAATATGGTTACTTTTTATTATATAGGATATTGTAAATTATTTAATTATACCTTTGATACTAGTTGGGATATGCTTCATCATTGTTCTAGCTGTAAAGCAAATAAAGCAGATCCTGTTATTAAAAGGAAAGTAAGAAGTCCTTAACTTGTTTTGATATTCTTGAAAAAACCTCTTCAATATTACCCTTTCCCTCTATATTTATCCACTTTCCAAATAGCTCTTTTCTACTGGAAAGCTCTTTATATCCCTGCTCTATTTTTTTGAAAAAGGCAATATCTTCTCTTTCAAATTTATCACCTTTTTTATCAAATGTTCTCTTTAATCCTATCTCTGGCTCAAGATCAATA
Organism: uncultured Methanosarcinales archaeon; assembly: GCA_964392465.1. GTDB lineage: Archaea > Nanobdellota > Nanobdellia > Woesearchaeales > GW2011-AR15 > JAAXVZ01. The sequence goes on from CAYMPC010000042.1 coordinate 5,850, forward strand.
TATAAAACTAAATCAGGAAGAATACTATCAATTGCTGGCTTGTTTATCTCAATCACTTTGTCTATGCCTAAGGGTCTGGCGAAGCCTTGATATGCTATACTACTAAAAAAACTTCTATCTGAGATTACAATTGCTCCTCTTTCTAAAGCAGGCTTTACTATTGTCCTTAAGGATTGGGATCTTGCAGATGCATAAAGATATGCCTCGCATTCAGGCATCATTTTTTCATTAAAGTCTGTTCCTTGGACTATTTTCCGTATTGCTTCTGCTATCTCATCTCCTCCTGGTTCTCTTGTTAGTATTATCTCTCTGTTAGGAAACTCCTTTTTAAGATATTCATGAAGCTTTTTTGATTGTGTTGATTTTCCTGTCCCAACAATACCTTCCAAAACAATATAGATTCCCTTCATTCTCTCAACTATATAATTTGATAACCTTTATAAATTTTCAGGCTTTTCTTGAACTCTAAATGGCGACCGTTGTGTAGTGGTAGCATGGGGGACTGTGGCTGTCTATTTCAGACATGCGGATATCCCCAGGCGTGAGAGGCATCCTGCCCACGAATTCGATTCTCGCCGGTCGCCCTTTATTTATTTACTTAATCTGTAGTTTTTAAGTAAAATGTCCATTGAGGTTAATTTTTAATATAACTTTATAATTTATTCCAAATATTATAGAAAAAAGGAGGTGAATGTAAGCGTAGGTGTAACTATGAAAGAAAGATTAATTAAAAAAGTAAGAGATCATTTTTTGATATTTGCGTTTGTTTTATTGGTTGCCTTACCTCTTATTCATGTTTTGTTTATAGAGGGAGATTTGTTTTCAAGGATAAGAACTGCCTTTATTCTTAATAAGTTGAATAAGCTTGTTATTCTGCCTTTTTTGATACTCTTGATAGTAATATTTAAGAAAGCATCTCAGAAATCATTGAGAAGCATAAAAATTAATTATTTTTTGCTGGTTTTTGCTTCTCTTATATTTATTTTGAGTTTTTTGACTCAAGGAAATATTGAAAAAATATTGAATGAAGATGTTTTTTTAGACATAAAAAATAATAAATCAATTATTGATTTTGACAGTCCAAGATTTTTCAATTTATATGTATTAAATGATATTGGCAATTCTAAATTTATAGAATTGAATAAAGAAAATTCCATAAGAAAAATAATTAATCTTGACATTATTCCAGAATCACCAAAACTTTCCTTTGCTTTAACTTATTTGAACGAAGATGCTGATTTTTATAACACAAATTTATTTGTTTCTGTTAATAATAATGAGGTTTACTTAACTAGAAGATTAGATGCGTTAAAAGCTTTAAATAAAGGCTTTTTGTCAATTACCCTTCCAAAAGAATACTTGACAGAAGGTGAAAATGTGATTGATTTTTATTTTTCAGGAGAAGGAAGAAATAGCCTTTATCTTTTCTCTGAGAATGTTTATTTTAATGAAAACATATATACTTCAAAAGATAATGGCCTTTCTTGGGAAAGACTAAAGTTTAACCCTCTTATTTTTATTGAGGAAGAAAACAAAAGAGAGTATAAGAGTTTATTTAAATTAGGCTCGTTATTTAGGTATTTTGGTATAATTTTATTGTTTATTGCTTGTTTTGGCCTAGAATTCTCAAAATATGTATTTAAAAAATTCAAGAAAGAACTTTTGTTTTCTTTCCTTTTTACTCTTTTTTTGGCTTTTCTGGTTTATCTTGCATAAAACAATATTTTTTTCTCCTCTTTTTTTCTCCCAGCAGAAACAAAAGATTTAAATAGCTATAACTATCTAAATCTATACTAATATGGCAGATTATACTTCTCCTTTCGAAACAGGAATACAATTTTTAGATAGATTAGGTGTCTATGAAATCTTGCTTCCTTTCTTATTGATTTTTACTTTGGTTTATGCTATTCTCGAAAAATCAAAGGTTTTTGGCACTGAAAAAATAGGGGATGAAGAACTTCCAAAAAAAAATCTTAACGCAATGTTTGCTTTTGTGACTTCTTTTTTAGTTGTAGCAAGTTCACGGCTTGTTGCTGCAGTAAATGAAGCAGTTGCAAATATGACAATATTATTATTGCTAGGGGTTTGCTTTCTCTTGCTGGTGGGTGTATTTCACACAGGAAAAGATGAAATGCAACTTCCAAAAGGATATAAAAACATTTTTATGGTATTGATGTTTATTGGCATACTAATTATATTTTTACATGCTTTAAAAACAAACGATGGTACTCCTTGGCTTTATTTTGGCTGGAGATTTTTAGTTAAAAACATAGATACTGGCGCAATGGGTGCCTTGATTTTGACAATACTTATTGTGGTTATGATGGGATATATCACTGGAAAACCAAAAGAAGAAAAATCATCAGATAAAAAGGAGGAATAAAAATGGCTGTATTCACAGATTGGATAATTCAACTAGAAAACCTTGGTCTATTAGATGTGCTTTTACCTTTTTTATTAATATTCACTGTCAGTTTTGCAGTTCTTCAGAAATCTAAAATATTAGGTGAGGATTCAAAAAGATTCAACACTCTTATTTCTTTTGTTCTGGCAATGGCTGCTATTATTCCTCATGTTATAGGAAGAGGACCTGATGTTGTTGTTATTATAAATGCAGCTCTTCCAAATGTTTCTCTCTTGATGATTGCCTGTCTTATGGCTCTGTTGTTAATAGGTGTCTTTGGAAATGATGTAAATATTGCTGGCACTCCTCTGGTAGGGATTGTTGTTTTATTTTCAGCTATTGCTGTAGCATACACTTTTATTTCTGCAGCAGGCGCTCTTCCTATGATTTCATTTTTACAAGATGCAGAAACAAGATCAATGCTTATTGCTGTTCTTGTATTTGGATTGATGGTATGGTTTATAACTAAAGAAGAAGAACCCATGGATAAAAGAAAAAGTACAAGAGACACACTTAATGATTGGTTTGGAGGAATATATAAAAAGAAATAAAAATGGCATCTCTGCTTGATATTTCACTTTTAGGTTATTTTTCAAACATTTTTGTAATTTTATTTATCTTTGCAGCTACTTATGCTGTCTTAATGTTCAAAAGGCCTTTAGGAGACAACAAAGGAGTTAATGCCCTTATAGCTGCAACAGTTGCTTTAATCTTCATTTTTTCACAAGATGCTATTGATGTTATAAAAAATACAGTTCCTTGGTATATTGTAATGATGATCGGACTAATCTTTGTAGTAATAATTACTCAGGCTTTTGGTTCAAGTATCCCTCCTACTGTAATGACCAACATGGGCACTTATGTTTTGGTAATTGGTGTTATTATCCTGTTGATTAATATATCTCAAAGAATTGGCCAGGGTGCTGGACCTTATCTTTCTAATGAATCTTTTGATCCAGATGTTGTTGTAGCAAATGGAGAAGGAGATGTCGGCTCAGGAAGTTTCTCTCAGAATTTTGGTGCAACTTTATTTCATCCGAAAGTTTTAGCTATGATACTTGTTCTTATTGT
>CAYMPC010000043.1:0-9136 GCA_964392465.1 uncultured Methanosarcinales archaeon
GTACTATTAATTTTAGAACACTCCTCTTTGAGGAGTGTTCTAAAATTAATAGTACATCTAATTTTCTTGTCTTTAATATTCAGAAATGGATAAATCTTCTGGAAGATCATTTAAATAAGTATAATAGAACGTTAATCAAAAAAATTATTTTTTACACAAGAGAAGAAGTTCCTGAAATTTTTCTTTATGAAGTAATATAGTCGAATATTTTTTCTCGAAGTTATTAGATAACCTTAAATAATAATTCTTTTTACTTCTTTCGAAATGCGCTACGTAGATATTGTTATCCAGATTACAGATAAATGTAATTTGCGCTGTAAAATGTGCGAAGGTCCCAGAGAGGGAAAAGAAGGCTTTCTTGATTTTGAAGCAATAAAGAAACTACTAGATTCAAGCCAAGTTTATGCGAAGAGTATAGCTTTGACAGGAGGAGAACCTTTATTGCATCCAAATATATTTGAGATTATCTCATATGCAAGTTCCAAAGGTTTTGAAGTATATATTCCTTCTAATGGAACTCTTATTTCAGAAGATATTACAAAAAGATTGAAAGAAGCAGGAGTGAATACAGTAAATATCTCAATAGAAGGCCCAAAAGAGATAAACGATTCTTTTAGAGGAGAAGGAAATTTCTTAAAAGCAATAAGAGGATTGGGAAATTTAAGGAAACAAGAAATTGAATCAACAATCGCTATGACAGTTATGAAGACCAATTATAAATACATGGGGTTCATAATGGAATTAGCAAAAAGATATAATGTATCTACAGTTAAATTCCAGCCTTTTAATAGCGATTTTGTTTTTAATAAATCTGTTGCTGATGCTTTTTATGTTAAAAAAGAAGATATAAATGAATTGAAAAAAGAGATAGAGTATGTTATATTTTTTTCAAAGCAAAACAAAATCCAGACAAATCCTGTTTCTTATTTAAGGAGGATGCCAGAATATTTCCTGAAAAAAGGGAAAATAAAAGTTGATAGTTGCAGCATCCCTTCTTTTACTTCTTCAATTGATAAAGATGGAAAAGTGTATCCTTGCTGGCCAATGAAGCAATATGGAGTTATAGGTAATATAAAGGAACAGGACTTTAGGGAGATATGGAATTCTTCTAAATTGTCAAAAGCAAGGAAAATGGCAAAAATAGGAGATTGCCCAGGATGCCTTATGAGCTGCCATGACAAAAATTTCAATTCTTTTACAGGTATTAGATTATCTTTATATAAAGAAAGGATAATTAGAGAACTTTCTCTATTTAAAAGAAATCTAAAATGGAAATTAAAAAAAAACAAGCCTCAAAAAAAATTAGTTATTGATAATAATGAGTATAAACCAGTTCTAGATGAAATAAAAGAGATAAAAGAGAAGCTTGATAAAAAAATAAAGGATTTAAAAAACTAAAGTAATTTCTTATATATTTTGTCAATTGGTCCTAAAATGTATTTATAGCCTTTAGAATTAAAAAATTCGTACAGTCTCTTCTTCAGCTTTGCTACTTCTTCTATATTTTCTTGTTTCTCTTTTTCTATTTCTTTTTCAAATATCTCCCTTTCTTTTTCTCTTGCAGTTGTCAGCATTTCAACATCCTTTTTATGAAGTTCTATGTGCTCTTTTAGCTTTTCAATTTCCTTCTCATATGCTTCTCTTTCTTTCTCAAATCGAGTTTCTAAATTTTCAATCTCTTTTTCGTAAAATTCTTTTTTGTTTTCAACTTCTTTTTCATACAATTCTCTTTCTTTATCTCTTGCGGTTGTCAGCATTTCAACATCTTTTTTATGGAGCTCTACTAACCTATTCATATTCTCAACTTCTACATCTAGCACTTGTTTCTCTTTCTCAAGGGAATTTCTTTCTTTTTCAAGAACTGTTTTTTCTTTTTCATTCAAATCTATTTTTTTTACAAAATCAACATTATCTAATTTTAATATATATTCTACTTTTTTAATCAGCTCTTTTATAACAGGAATATAAGTCTTACTTTCATTGTGTTTTATTAGTTTGTCTACAACTTCAGGTAAAAGAGAAATCAAAAACGGATGGTTATTCAAAATATCTTTATAAAAAAAATGAGAGGAAGTAAGAGCATCTGGCATTTTTTCAGGATAATACTTTGCAACATAATATAATCTGTTTCTTTCAGTATATTTTTTAAAGCGGTCCTGTGTTTTTGAGAAAGTGCCCTGATATAAGTGGTAGACAACGCTTTTGTATGCAAAGAAAATTTTTTCACCTTTTTTTCTAAGCCTATGTGCTATATCTATTTCATCAACATAATGTTCAAAATCTTCATCAAATAATCCAGCGGAAACTAGTTTTTCTTTGTTGTAAAGAGTGGAGGCATGATAAGGAGCATATATCTCTTTTTCATAATCATACTGCCCTTCATCTTTTTCTAGAAAACCAAGATTTTCAACGTAAAAGTTCGGCAATTTGACAAGTCCTACGCTATTTATTTTTCCATCTTTTAAAAGAACTTTACTTTGGACAGCTGCGCAATTTTTATTTTTAATTACTTTCACCAGTTCGTTAAGCCATTTTTTATCAACTTTTGTATCATTATTAAGCAAAGCAACAAATTTTCCTTTAGCATTTATAACCCCTATATTATTTGCTTTACAGAAGTTATTTTCCTCATTTAGAAAAAACTTAACTTTCTTATAGTATTTTTTAACAAAATCCAAAGAACCGTCATTAGAACCATTATCTACAAGAATAACTTCAAAATTCGGATAATCAATTCTAAAAACAGAATCCAAGCACTCTTTTAAAAAAGAAATACCATTATAATTAATAATAATGATAGAAACTAACTCCTCTTGCTTTTTCATTGTAATGAGGAGATATTCTAATTAATTTATAAATATTACTTAGAAGTAATTACATTCCATTTATGAGGTATTTCAATAAGACCATATTTCTTTTTACTGTCTTTTTCAATTACTTTGAAATAATACTCTTTATAGAGGTGGTTTATAGGATTGTTACCTATGCCATCATATATGCTTGCAGAAAAGTCATATAGTCCCTTTAAAAGAGGCAAGGATTCAATAATGAACTCTATCTTTCCATTACCTTCTATGAAATCTATTTTATAATCTGATGAAAGGGTATTAGGTCCGCTTATTAATACACCTTCTTTTGAATGAATTGCAATTCCTATCATAGGATTATGGATTCTGTTTTTTGATTCATAAGATATAACTGCTTTAAAATATTCTCCTATCCGGAATGTTTCCTTTTCTGAGTTTTTCTTATCATAAAATTTTACTCCCGTAATAATTGCTTCTTTTGAACCAAAGCCTTTTGTATCTATTTCATTTTTTTTATTTATTCTTTTGTCTAAATATTTGTCTAATTGACTATATAAATAGGAAATCTTTTTTTTGTATTCTTTGTTTTTTCTTTTTAAAGAGAAAAGCCTTTCTTTATCTTTTTCATTTTGAATTTTAGAAGCATTATCTAAGAGCAACATCTCATAATCATTAAGTTCTTCTCTTATTTTTTCAAGAAGGTGTTTTTTAATATCTATTGTGTCTTTAAATTTAAGTTTAATAGATAAGAGAAACACAATATTATCTAAAATTTTTGCTCTCTTCCTTGTATTTTCATGCTGAAAAATATCCTTTTTATTTTCCATTTCAGTATTTAACTTGTGAAGCTCAACTGAAAGCAAATCCAGGTTGTTTTCAACTTTTTTTTTTATCTCATTTTCTTTTTCAGAAATCTTTAAAGAAAAATCTTCCTTATTTTTATTGAAAAAAGATTCAACTTTTCTGTAAAACCCCTTTTCAATTAAAGAAGCATTTTTTTTTTCGTTTAGTAATTTTATTTCCTCTAATAGCTTATTTCTAGAATCAATCTTATTTTTTTTATTAAGATAGTTTAAATATGAGAAGATGGCTTCTACTGGTTTTCCTTTAAATATTATTTTTCCTTCAGAAATAAAAAATACAGTTGAGCATAAACTTCTCACTTTAGTTAAATCATGAGAAACAAGAATAACAGTTATACCTTTTTCATTTAAGTTTTTTATGTGGATTATACTCTTCTCTTGGAACTCCTCATCTCCAACAGCAAGGATTTCGTCAACTATTAGAATATCTGGTTTTGAAAGAGCTGCAATACTAAATGCAAGTCTGACTTTCATACCTGAAGAATAAGTCTTAATCTTTTCATCAAAAAATTCTTTCAGTCCTGAAAAGGCTATTATTGAGTCTATATTATTCTTAATGAAGTCTCCAGAAAGACCAATCAAACTGCCGTATAGAAGCGTATTTTCCCTTCCTGTAAGTTCTTCGTTCATGCCTATACCAAGCTCAATAAAAGAAAGAACTTCTCCTTTTATTGCTATTTTTCCCTTAGTTGGTTTTAAAATTCCAGAAAGAATCTTCAATAAAGTTGATTTTCCTGCACCATTAGGACCTATAATCCCTATAAACTCGCCTTTTTTGATTGTTATATTTATGTCTCTTAATGCATAGAACTCTTTTTTTTTAAAACTAAAAATTCCTTTTTCTCCTAAATTAAACTTTTTGTCAAGGCCTTTTATTTCTATGATATTCATTATAGCTCCTCAGCAAAATTAGATGAAAATCTATCAAAAAGAAAAATACCAATGATTAATATTATTATACATATTATCAGTGTAATGATTGTTTGCTCTAAAGAAAAATAATCATATAAAAGTGAGTCTCTAAGATGGTTAATTATCCTTGATAAAGGATTCAACATGTAATATTTTCTATATATAATTGGAACTTGCAATTCAGAATAGATTATAGGAGTGATCCAGAATCCGATTAAAGTTAAAAAGCTCCATATATGAATTAAGTCTCTAAAAAATAAATACACTGCTGATAAAAGGTAGGAAATGCCTAAAACAAACATGAATAATATCAAGAGATAAACAAAGGATAAGATCATTACATTGTTAAAAGAGACACCAAAATAAACCATCATTGCGACTAAAATAATAAGACTTATTATTAGGTTTGTAAGGGAGATCAGACAAGAACTTATGATTATAAGCCAAATAGGGAATCTCATTTTTTTAATTAAATCTGCTTTGGCAATAAGAGAGTTCATGCTTGAGGTTGTCGCATCAACAAAAAAATTCCAGACAATAATACCTATAAGAAGAAAAATCTGATAAAACTCAATGTCAAGTTTCATAATTATAGAAAAAACAAGATATAATGTTATCAGCATTAGCAAGGGATTTAAGACAGACCAAAGATATCCAAATAAATTATTTGAGTATCTAAGCTTAAAATCTGACTTTGTTAATTCAATTAGGTTTCTTATATTTTTATTATTAAACATTTTGCTAATTTTTTTTCCTATCTTTTAGTAGTATTAAGAAATTTATAAAGCTTTTTTTGTTTTTAGAGTTTGGCCATCTTTTAATGCTTTAAAAAACAAGGTAATTAGCTTTAATCTCTTTTTTGTTATTTTATTCTTGTTTTTCATCAGCATGCCTAGAGATATGTTCTTTTTATCTCTTTCATAGCCATACCAATTGAACCATGCAAAATTAAATAAACCGCATAAAAATGCTTTGAATAAGGAAGAATAAGTAAAAGGGTTATAAAGACCTGATTTTTTTGCTTTTTTTCCAATTTTTTTTATTCCATATATAGTGTTCCTGATTTCTAAATAATACCTTTTTGAATAATCATTATGGCTCACTTTGTTTTTATGGATGATTCTGGCTTCTTTTGCATATTTTGCTTTTAATCCAGAAAGTTTGCATCTTATAAAAAAATCATAATCTTCAAGATAAGTTTGATATTTCTCATCAAACAAATCATCTAGCATATTTAAGGATTCTTTTTTTATCAGAAAGCAGCCGCTTATATGAGGATATTTTTTTTCTATATCTAATAGGGGATACATTACCTGTCCATTTTCATAACATATTTTTGGAAAAATAATATCTGTTTCTTTTTCTACAGATTTAACTAATGTTTCAACTGAAGACAAATTGAACCACATATCACTGTCTATAAATAGCAAATAATTTCCATTTGCATTCTTTATTCCTTCATTTCTTGCCTTTGCTGCTCCGTTATTTTTGCTTAACTCAATAATTTTTGTAGTAGGAAAATTATTTTTTACAAGCCATTTAGAGTTGTCAGTTGAACAATCATCAACTAAAATTATCTCGAAATCATATCTTGTTATGTTGTTTGAGCTATAGATGCTTCTTATAGTTTTTAATATTGTCTCACTACTATTATAGCTTGGAATGATGATTGAAAGTTTCATTTTTCTAAAATCTCTTTATAATATTTGATAATTTTATTTGTTTGTTTTTTTGTGTCATATTCTTCTGCAAATTTTTTTGAATAATGAGACATATCTTCTTTTAATTCATTGCCTTTTAATAATTTATTGACTTTTTCAATTATTTCTATCTCATTCTTATTGTATAAGAAGCCATTTTTTCCTTCTTTTATGAATTCAGCAAGAGCATTTCTTTCAGAATTTAAGGTTATTACAGGCAAGCCACATGCCATTGCTTCAAAAGAAACAATAGAAAAACCCTCTAGCTCAGATAATAAAATAAAAATTTTTGAGGATTTTAAATACCTATATACTAAGCTGTGGTCTTTAGTGAAGCTTAGCATATCAACATTTTTTTCTAAATAAAGCGCTTTTCTTATTTTTAGTAAGTTTAGTGTTTCTGGACCATCTCCTATTAGTAATACCTTTAATTTTGGAAAATCCTTTTTTAGAACAGCACATATCTTTAGGAGCAATCCAAAATTTTTATGCTTAAGATGCCTTCCAATAGATATAATATCATATTGTTCTTTCAAAGCTGTTGCTTTTCCAATTTCTTCTAAATTTATCCAATTAGGAATAGTTTTAATTTCTTTTTTTGAAGATATCTTTTTAAGATTTTTTGCTGTTAGATTAGATACGCATATATTATTGTTTGAAATCATTGCAGTAATCTTTTCTATTACTCTTCCAACAACTCCAACCAAGCCATATACTTTCCAATAGTCATCCCAAACTTCATGCCATGTTGTAATAACTGGTTTTCTTTTTAATATTGAATAAAGTTTGCATGAAAAAACAGGAAAATATGGAAAGGCAGAGACATCTATCAAATCAAAATCATATTTCATAATTTCAAAAAACAATAAAAAGGAGTATTTAATAGGTTCAAAGACTTTCCTGTTCCCTTTGAATGAATATTTATTTGAATATTTTGAAACACCATGGGCAAAAAAATTTTTTGATATTGCCAAATTATTTTTTCCTTTCCACATTTTCACCCCAAAAAGATGAACTTCATGACCCTTAAGAACGAGTTCTTTTGCCAAAGCAAAATTTCTTGATTCAACGCCCCCTATAGAAAAGGGATATAATAAATCATATACAAGGGCTATTTTCATAATATTTGTAGAATCTATAATTATATTTAATTCTATTTAAACCTATCAAGGAAGATTTCTATTTTTTTCCCTATACTATTAAACCAAACTTCAATCCTACTTATAAAATCAAGCTCTTTCAATGGCAAATATTTTTCATATTTTTCTTCATATAAATTGTTGTTATTATCATAATAGGAGACAATAATCTTGAAGTTGTTTTCTTTCAAATCCAAAAGAGACTTCTCTAGCTTTACCTCAAATCCTTGATTAGAATTTAGTTCTTCTATTTTCCAGACTGTTTCTTTTTGATTGAATATAAATAGGACAGTTAAGTTTTTTGGCTTGCTTAGAGAATATTTCCACAATTCAAAATTTATATCAAAATCAGGCCCATATACAAGAAGTTCCGGATATTTTATCTTTTCAATTGTTAATTTTGGTTTGTCCTCAACAAAAACCCTTATTAATTTTACAGAATTTACTTCGCTATTACTTGCTCTCACACTTAACTCTTCTTCTCCTAATGAAGGCAATATACTAAAAAAAGTTATTTCTTTTGATTGTGTTATTCCCAAATCAATATATTGACATTGTTTTTGTTCAAGGCAAATCCCTACTCTTTTAAGGTAAATATTTCCTTTGTTTTCAACAATACAAGTAAGATTAAAGCTTTCATTAGCAAAAATAGTCTTTGGCTTATTGCAATTTATTTGAATATTTTTTGAATAAGTTTTTTCTTCTTGGTCAAATTGATTTAATAAAGTTAAGATTCTGGAATAATCATAAAAAACAGAATTGCTTGAACTTTTGAATTCTCCATTTTCAGAATAACCTAATGAACTGGTTATCTCTAAAGGGAAAGTATATATATATTTTCTTGATAGTTCTTTATCTGTTTGAACAATCCAGTATATTGATTTTTTTTCATTTGGTCTTAAATAAACATACTTGTTTGTTTGATCTATTATTTTTACTTCTTTTGGTTTGCTTAAAGCTAATTCAAATCCTAAGTAAGAATTTTGTTTATTCTCTAATTCAACTTCAATCAAGTTATATGAGCCAAAACCAATTTGCTCACTTAACGGTTTTATATTTATATTTATTAATGAAGGTATTTTTTGTCCTTTTTCTATAACTTCAACTTCTGTTTTTAGTGGAAAGGCCTTTAATTCAACATTATTTGCCACCCACTCAAATTTTGTGCTTGATTTGTCAGAATCAAGAGATTCTTTCAGTTTTATGTGTGTTGCATCTATTTGTCCATACTGGCCATATGTGGGGTCAAAAGGAATCCAGCCATAACCTGGAAAATATACTTCTGCCCAACCATGCAAACCCCATTTTTGCTCAAAAAGATCTGAGTTTGTATAAGCAACCCCAGAAACAAACTTTGCAGGAATTCCCAAAGAACGGCTCATTGCAATAAATAGATTAGTCAATTCGTCACAAACACCATATCTATTATTTAAGACCCAAGAGGCACTTTGGGATGCATCTGCAGTAGAACTATCTAAAGTATAATTTATATTTTTTTTAGTCCAAGAAGCAAGTTTAAATGCTACAATAAAAAGATCGTCTTCTCCTTCTGCTAATTCAGATGCAAGAGCAATTATATCTTCGTTGATATCTATCTTTTCTGTTGGTTGAAGATAAGTATTAACCTCAGGATCTAGTTTGATAATGGGAAATTCTATTTTTCTGTTAATATCATTGAATCTATTTATTGTTTTAATTTTTGAATCAAGAATATA
>CAYMPC010000044.1:0-8800 GCA_964392465.1 uncultured Methanosarcinales archaeon
GTTATATTGCTTATTGATTGATCTTCTGTTTGATTTGCATAAACAAAAAAATCACTAATAGTTCCAACAGAAGGTTCTTCTTTACATATTTGTACACTAATTGGATTTTCTTTATCTTCTACAATCTCATTAACTTCTTCAACATAATTTTCTATTTCGATATATGACTCCTTTGCTTGATAAGGGTATCTTACTCCAAACAAAACATACATTGCAATCACAACTAAAACAATAACTCCCACAATAATAAAAAGAGGCATGTTTACTTTTTTTGTTAAGTGCTTTTTTATAGGATGCTCTTTTTTTCCTTTATTCTCTTTTGGAGATTCTTTTTCATTTTTTTCCATAAAAACCACCTTTATACTTAATTTATAATATAAATTATATAAATCTTTTGTAAAAATTTTTTTACTGAAACCCAAACAAGTTTGTTTGTTTAGAATTTTTTAACAAATCATCAAAATTGGTATCATAAAAACTTAGAACAGAATCAGCAATTGGTTTAATCTGCTTTTCTATATAATGCTCATAATCCAAGCTATGCTTTATTTGCTGAATCGGCTCAGGTCCTTCTGTTGTCATCACATAAGCTATTATATTACTTGTTAATTTTCCTAATTTTCTTGCGGCTTTTACATGAGGAGGTGTTGTCTTTGTATATCTCTCCAAATCTTTTCTTATTGCTTTTTTATATATAAGTAATTTGTCATATTTTCCTTTTTTCAGATCTGAGACAAACCCTTTGACATAATCAACAACCTCTTGTTTGTGGAATATTCTGTTCAACAACTCAAGCTGGAATTTTTTTGACAGTTCTGTCCAATCCCTCCTTACAAATTCCAATCCTGTAAAATCAATCTTTTCTTTACCTTCTACAACCAATAAACCAGCATATCTTTTTTTAGCTCCAATTTCCGTTCCCCTTATTTTAGGCATCATAAATCTAACAAATGTTTTTTCAAACTGCAATTCTAAAAAGGAAGTTATCCCATAGGTATCATTTACATGTTTATTCCAATAATCATTAACATAAACAGCAAGTTCTTTTCCAATTTCCTTTGCATTTTCTAAATTATTTGCTTTTGTTTCTACAAAAATAGAATCAGTGTCTCCATAAATGACCCTAAATTCTTTTTTCTCAACTAACTCTGCAGTTTTCTTTACAATAAACTGACCAAAATATGTAATTGCATTAGCCATATCCATTGAATAAAACCTGCAGTTTGGATTAGCCAATACACCGAAAAAAGAATTCATTGTTATTTTAATTGCATAACTCTGCTCTTTGTTGTTATCTTTTTTGGCTAAATCTCTCTGCTGCCATAATTCTTGGATAAGCATAGGGAGAATTCCTGTTGTTTTTTTAAAATATGCACCATTTGGAGCTATAATCACTTTATCATCATCATACTTTTTATGCAGTTCCTTTGGAATAAAAGACAAAGGATCAATATTAAAAGACCTTATTATGCTTGGATACAGGCTTTTAAAATCAAGAACATCAATGAAATCATAAATCCCAGGAAGAGATTCTTTTACAAACCCTCCCTTTATTCTAGCTTCCCTTTCTTTGTTATTTGAGTTATTGCAGACATAGCCTCTTTTTATTGTTTCTCTAATATATAAGTTATCAAGAGAAGCAATTGATGCTTTTACTCTGTCCAGCTGCATACCTGTTAATAAAGATCTTTGAACAGTCAAATCAACAATGGCTTTTTTTTCAAGTATCTTTATTACAAGTTCAGAATCTTTTAGATTATAATCTACTAATTTTTGTGGAGTTTCTCTATAAATTCTTTCAATTTCTTCCCCTTTATCCACTTCATCAAAAATCTCAAGCTTCGAATCACTCAAAATCTCTTTTGCAGCTGTCTGCAATTTATAATCCTGTAAACCAATAAAAGAGGTTTTAAGCAAATGCATTGCATCAAGAGCCATCCTCCCCGATATTTCAGCGGTTGATTCCTTAAAAAAAGAATCAAATATCCTTATAGTACATGGCCAGTCTGCTCTTCCTAAAATAAAAGGTATTTTATGCTGCTCAAATTTTTCTTTCAATATTTTAAGATCAAAATCAATAAGATTCCATCCGCTTATAATATCTGGATCATAATTGAGTATAATTTCTTTGAATCTTTCTAACAGTTCTTCTTCACTATTAAAAGATTCTGCATTGTTTAACTTTTTATTACTCACAATAAGAACTTTTGCAAAATCCTTTGAATATAAAGAAACACAATACAGATTTTTTAAATTCATAGAACATTCTATATCAATAGAAATCACTCGCAATTCAGGTTTGTATATTGCAGGAAGCAACTCAGGATCTTCATAAATTCTATTCACAAAGTTTCCTTTTTTATATTCACCTTTTATTTCCATTGAGCCTTTTATTCCTTTGTCAATCATAAACCTATAAACAAACCTAATATCAGCTTCATAAGTTATAATATCATTTTTTTCAAACAAATCTCTTAAAGGAGGAACCTCCTTAGGTAATCCAAGAATAATTTTAATAACAGTTTCTTCATAGAAGTTTTTTAGTTTTGTCTCTTCAATTTCAAAAGTGATTTCTGTTTTTATTTTTTCTATTTTATGCTTGTCTTTTTCCTTTACATAAAAGTAAGGTTTAAAGTTATTAATTGTCAGAAAAGACTCTCCATTTTCCAATCTTCCAAATAAATAAACAAAAGCCTTTCCATCAACAATTCTGTATGTTGGGTAAACAATAAACCCCTTAATGCTTTCCATAGAATAAAAAAAGAAAAAGAAATATATAAAATTAGTGTATTAAGCTAATCTTATTTCTTCTTTTTTCCTTTCTTAACTGCAGCTTTCTTTTTTTTTGCGGGCATGAAAATTCACCTCATCTTTTTTATTGTGAATTCTATTTATATATTTTTTCATTCCAAAATTTCATATTTTTTTTTAGAATATTCTTATTGGAATAGTAAAAAAGATAGCATCAATACTTTAAAACCTTTTTCCCCAATATATTTAAATAATCACATCTACTCCTCTCATAATATGGCAAAAAGAATAGCAGTTGTTGATAATACAAAGCTCAAAGATGAAGATAAAAAGAAACACATACAAAGCTTATGTCCTATCAACAGAACAGGCAAAGAATGCATAACACTAGAAGGAAAGAAGCTTTTGATAAATGAATCCCTATGCATAGGATGTGGGATATGCGTCAATGCCGCTCCAGATGCAATAAAAATTATTAACTTACCAGAAGCATTAGAAAAAAACCCTATTCATAGATATGGGCATAACGAATTTGCTCTTTATAATTTACCTATTCCTGTTTTTGGAAAAGTTGTCGGTATAATTGGGGTAAATGGAATTGGGAAAAGTACAGCAATAAAGATACTTGCAAATGTTCTTAAACCAAATTTAGGAGAAATAGGTAAAGAAGCATCTATACAAGATTTAATTACTTATTTTAAAGGCACAGAGGCACAATTATATTTTGAAAAAGTAAAAAAGGGCGAAATAAAGACAGCATACAAGCCGCAGCATGTAGATATGATTGCAAAACAATATTCTGGAAAAGTTATTGACTTATTGAAAAAAGTTAATGAGATAAATAAATTAGATGAAATAGTTAACAAATTCGAGTTGTCAAAAATTTTAGACAGAGATATCAAAAATATTTCAGGAGGAGAATTACAAAGAGTTGCAGTTGCTGCTACATTTTTGAAGAAAGCCAATCTCTATATTTTTGATGAAATAACTTCTTATCTTGATATTAAACAAAGACTGAAAATTGCAAAAGAGATAAGAAACTTGGCAGATGAAAATACAGCAGTTCTTGTTATAGAACATGATTTAATTGCATTAGACTATATGACTGAATTAATCCATATCATGTATGGTAATAACGGAGCATATGGAGTTGTCTCTCAATTAAGGCCAACCAAAAACGGAATAAATTCCTTCCTAGAAGGATATATCAAAGATGAAAATATACGATTTAGAGATCATAAAATCCAGTTTACTGTAAAAGCTCCATTTAAAACATCTGTAACTAGTGCCTTAACAAAATGGCCAGAATTTTATAAAACATTTGGAGATTTTAAGCTTGAATCAGAGCAAGGTGAAATAAAATACAATGAAAAAGTAGGTATTTTAGGAGAAAATGGGATAGGTAAAACAAGTTTTGCAAGAATGCTTGCTGGAGAAATAGAGCCAGATAATCAAAAATTAGATTTGAAAATAAAAGTTGCCTATAAGCCACAATATCTCAACTCAGATTCTGATGAATTGGTGATGGTTGTTCTACAAGAAGCTTTACAAAAATATGAAATTGAATTGATAAGGCCTCTTGACATAAAACCATTGATATTAAAAAAAATAAATGAGCTCTCAGGTGGAGAATTGCAGAGGGTTTCTATTGCATTATGCTTATCCAAAAATGCGGATTTATTTTTATTAGATGAACCATCTGCATATCTTGATGTTGAGCAAAGGTTAAATGTCTCAAAGGTAATTTCAAGTGTTATTGAGTTAAGAAAAGTTTCTGCTCTTGTTGTAGATCATGATTTATTATTTTTAGATTATCTTTCTGATAGGTTAATGGTATTTACAGGAGAGCCAGCTGTCAATGGAAAAGCAACAGGTCCATTTGAAATGGAAAAAGGTATGAATACCCTACTGAAAGAATTAGAAATTACTTTAAGAAGAGAAGAAACATCCGGCAGACCAAGAATAAATAAAGAGGACTCATATAAAGACAGAGAGCAGAAAAGCAAAGGGAAATATTATTATACTTAGCGTTTTTAAAATAACTAAATTGATTTTAAAGGATATGAAATGGATTTTTCAAGCATTATTATCAAGCGTAAAGAAAAGTACAAAGAGATAGAACTAGGTAATAATGTCTTTATTCTGATTCTATTAATAGTTATTTTCAGTACTTATATCTATATTCAAATTATGATAGCAGGTTCTTTTTACAATGCCTCTAAACAAGTTTTTTATCTAAGTTTGCTTTTTATCTTTTTTTATCTTGCTTTTGTCCCATTTAAGACAATAATTAAATATGATTTTTCTAATTTAAAAATTTTAATAAAAAAACAAATGCCTTTTTTTTTGGGAAAAACAATTCAGATTCAAAAAACAAAAAATCTTTATATGGTATATGAAAAGGGAGTTCCATTCACAATATTTACTGATTTATATTCATGTTATTTTGTTGATAACTCAGTTCAGCCAGCTATTAAGCAAAATCTGATATCGGAATTGGTATATTTTAGTAGAGGATTTAAAAAAGGGTTTACTATTGATGAGCTAAATAAGATTTCAAAAGAATTAGAAATTGAATTAAAATCAAATGAAGAACTTAAAAAACAATAACCCAAAAATAAAATATCTAAATCTGTTTTTTTTGGTAACAGTTATTTTTTCAGTATTTTTTATTGTGATTCTTTCCTCTTTATTCTCTTATCTATACAATATAAACTACTACGACAAAAAATACCAACAATATGGAATCTATGAGAAATTTACAAAAGAACAAGCATTAAATGAGACAAAAAATATTTTTGGTTATCTACAATATAAAAACGAATTAGATATGAATTTTTTTAATAAAAACGAAGAAAGCCATCTGAATGATGTTAGACTTTTAATACAAAAAATATATAATCTTTATTTTTTCAGCATGGCAATTTTTTGGGGAGTATTATTTTACTATTTTTTATTTAGTAAGAAAGAACTTATAGGTTTTTTCTCAAGAATGATTTTTTATTCTGGAATAGTTAGTTTATCGGTTTTGTTATTTTTTGTAATTATATATTTTGTAATTGGATTTGATACTCTATTTAACTTATTCCACAAAATTTTATTCACAGGAAATTATGCTTTTAATCCTTTAACATCAAATATGAAAGCGCTTTTTCCAGATTCTTTTTTTCTGGATATTGCTTTTTCAA
Organism: uncultured Methanosarcinales archaeon; assembly: GCA_964392465.1. Classification (GTDB taxonomy): domain Archaea; phylum Nanobdellota; class Nanobdellia; order Woesearchaeales; family GW2011-AR15; genus JAAXVZ01. The sequence continues at coordinate 5,940 of CAYMPC010000044.1, forward strand.
CTTTATTAAGAACTTTTTTTAAATCAATACTGCTAATAATAATGGGGTTTTATTTGGTTAAAAAAATAAAATAAGAAAAAAAAGCTATCTTTTTTTAAATCCCTCAAAAGCCCTTAACACTTCTAACGGAATAGCAAAAACAATAGTATTGCTCTGGTCAGAACTTATGTCATTTATACTTTGAAGTGTCCTTAAATGTAATGCGCCATCAACCATAGATAAAGTATGAGCAGCTTTTGCCATATTAGTTGCAGCAATAACCTCTCCTTCTGCCTTTATAATAACTGCTTTCTTTTCTCTGTCTGCTTCTGCTGCCTTAGCCATTACTCTAACCATATCTTTTGGAAGTTCAATATGTTTTAAATCAACGCTTTGAACTTTTATACCCCAAGGATCACTTGCTTTGTCAACTATTTGTTGGATTCTGTTTGAGATAGCATCTCTATTACTTAAAAGCTGATCAAGAGTAACTTCTCCAACAACATCTCTCATAGTGGTCTGTGATAATTGTGATACTGCATTATGATAATTTTCAACTTCTAGGATTGCTTCTTTTGCTCCAGTTACTTTATAATACAAAACAGCATTAACATTAACTGAAACATTGTCTTTAGACATACAATCTTGTTCAGGCACATCAACAACAGTTACTCTGTTATCAATTTTTTGCCAAGATTGAAAAATAGGCCAGACAAAATTTAATCCAGGGTTCATGATTCCTGAATATTTTCCAAGAGTGAATCTAATTCCTCTTTCATACTGGTGTACTACTTTTAGCCCAGGTAAAATAACAAAGGCAAAGAACATAATAAAAATCCAAATACCTAAACCAAACACTATCATCTTAACCCCTCCTTTTATATTTTTAAAATTATTGCTGATATATAGGGTATATACTATATAAATTTTTTTAAAACATTAAAATTAGTTTCAAGCCCTTCCTTTGCTCTCTCCCATAACTAATCCCTGCCCTATCAAATGAGCAGCTCTTATTGGCTCAGGGATATAAGAATGTGTGCAAGTTATTTTCAATATCTCCTCAGCTTCCTCTTTTTTTAATCCAAAAAATTGAAAATGAATTTTATTGAACTTATAGATAGAGCCTGCTTTTTCTAATAACTTAATTTTAGCCTTCATCTTTATATTAATTAAGGTTTCTTTTATTTTCTTTAAATTAGGATAGTCTCTCATAGCAACTATAACTGGAATAGCTGTTTCTTTGTTTAGCTTTTGAATATCAATCACATTAAAACCAGCAACAGCAATCCCATCCAATAATATTGCTCTTAACTGTTTCTTGAATTTAGATTTATTTATCATAGCTATAACCTTTATAGTTGCATCATTGCCATCTATCATAACTTTACAGCTCATAACTCCATCCAAAAAATCTCCTCCTCTAAAAACAGTTCCTATAACATAAACTTCTTTATCCTTATTTCTGTCATGAGAAGAATCATCTAGGCCAAGAATCCGGATTTGGGGTTTCATTATATATAAGAATAATAAATCCCTTAATATTTTTTATTTGCAGTATAAATTTAAGATCCTTTGCTCTAAGTCTTTAGGATTTTCTGTTTTGTATTCAGGAAACACACTTAAATAAAAATCAGCAACTTTAGTATAGGCTTTTTGATATTCATCTTTCATTATACTCCCAAATACATTTGCGAGTATCTGTTGCTCGTTTCTATAACTTTCCACATTCTCTATTCCATAAGTCAATAAATAAATAAGATGCAGTTCCTCCCTATGTAGAATATCTGCAAAAGAATGTGCAAAGGAAACAGGACTGTTTTCATTGGCAAGTCTTTTTAAAGTATTATCATAAGTCATTTCTCTACTTATTTCTCCTTCATCTACCAATCCTAAAGGTTGATATTCTTTCATTTCTGTCATTACTTTTTTAACTATCTCTTGATCTCCTGAGTCAATAGCAATAAATAAAGAGGCTAAAGAAACATAGGCATTACCTTTTTTCTCCATCTGTTCACTTAATATTGTATCTTTATAGATTTCAAACATCCTAGCAGAGGTATAATAAACAGCTGCTTTGTTCAACAAAGGAAAAAGAGTAGGATTTAATAAATCATCATATCTACTATACAATAAATCAGACAAGTACACTAAAAATGAGAGTTCTCCTGGAAGATTATCTTGACTAAGAGGTGACATAGTTGTCATGGTAAAGAGGATAGAAATACCTTCTTTTTTTAAAAGTTTCTATTTTTACTACTTTATAGTGGTTTAAAATTTATTAATCTCCAGAATTGCCCAATTATGTTTATGATCTTGGTGCAAAAGATAAATAAACTCTGTGAAAGGTAGGGTTTGGATAATTTTCTTTAATTTCACTTTCAATTTGATCTTTTAATCTATGAGGCGCAACCATTACTTTTAATCCGTTTTCTGTGCTATCAAGCTTTATATAATTAATTGATATGGCAGGCATCCAAGTTTCTAGGTTAAATCCCAATATAATTGGTTCATATTGATTAAAACAATCTTCAAGAGATCTTCCTCCTGTTGCTACGCGTAGTGCATATGAAAAATTAGCTAATCCAACATAAGGCCCATTATCTGGGGGAAGTGACATCATCCATTCTTGAGTTGGAAATTTAAAAGGAAATAGCCCTTTTAAAAATTTTTTATTTTTCTTAAATTTTTCAACAAGTTTTGGTCCCATTATTGCATTTGAATCGAATATATCATATAGGGTTTTAAGAGAATGTAATCCATGACAAAGAGAGGGATCTTGTGAATCGTTTTTTGGATTAATAAATAAACCTTTTTTTTCAAGTTGTTCTACTAATAATTCAGTTTTATACTTTGTTTCGGTTCGTTTACCATTGACACGTAAC
>CAYMPC010000045.1:0-7971 GCA_964392465.1 uncultured Methanosarcinales archaeon
AACTAATAAGTATATTCCTGCAATAAAATCTCCATAACTTGCAAAATCTCTTGATGCCCAGATAAAGATAACTCCTTTAATTAATAAATAAATTGCAGCATATAAAAGGAATTTATTTGGGAGAATAGCTGCTCCCATCAATATGAGTACAGTAATAAGATCTAATGTGCCTAATGTTCTAAAAATCATTTACTCTAGTAATTATTCATTCTTTATATATATTTTGTTGAACAACAACAAATCAAAATATTCGTTTTTACAGAAAAACATTATAAATTATCCATTATTCCTACACTTATGGCTTTTTGTCCAAATTGCGGAAAAACTGTAAAAAAAGGCTTTTGTGAAGAATGCAAGCCGTCTGAAGCTCTAAATGTGAGAGAAATAGTTGTAAAAATCTGCTGTGAATGTATGAAATATTCTAGAAAAAACGCTTGGATCTCTTCAGAAGATTTAGAAAAGGCAATTGAAATTATTTCAAAGGACAAAATAAAAGAAAAAAATGTTATTATTAAGCCAAAACTTCCAACATTCAAAAAAGCACCAGGAGTAAGAGTACTTTTTGAGATAGAAGTAGAAAAAAAAAGTAATTTGTATGTTTTGCCTGCAGAATTGAATTTCACGTATTGCGATAGATGCGCAAAAAAACAAGGGCAGTATTTTGAAGGAACGCTTCAATTAAGAAAAGTCAATGAAGAGATTCTTGATTTTGTTGAAACATATATAAAAACAAATAATATATCTATTGCAAACAAGACAGAGACAGAAGACGGATATGATTTAGATATCTCAGACCAGAGAAAACTTCAGAGCATTGGTCATCAATTAAAAAAGAAGTTCGGAGGCAACCTTAAAATTAGTGTAAGGCAATTTACTCAAAACAGGCTTACAAGCAAGCAAGTCTATAGGGTTAATGCTCTCTATGAAGCGCCTGAGTATAAAAAAGGAGATATCATCAAACTTGATAACAAGCTATATTTACTAACTAATGTTAGAAACACAATCTCAGCAATTGATTTAAGATCTGGCAAAAAAGGTTCGATTGATATAAAAAATAAAGAATATATTGTTTTGTCATTGCAAAAAACAAAAGTATCCAAGATCTACCCAAAGTTAGAAGTTTTTGATCCAGAAACATATCAGAGCGTATATGTTGAAAATAAAAAAGAGGTTAAAATTGGAGAAAAAGTAGATATAGTTAATGACAATGGCTTATTTTATATCGTCTGAGAATCTTTCTCGTTTGTATTCTTCTAAAATATCCTTTATAAAACCCATATCTTTCTTTCTTGATTTTAATGTTTCATTCAATACTTTTTCAAATTGATTTTTTTCAGCCAAACAAAAATATTTTGTTTCAACCAGATTAAAATTAGATTTTTTTATTAGAACAAATTCATTTAATTCAGTTTTTTCATTTCCCTTTTCATAAATAATTACTTTTACATACTCTTTTAGTTTATTACAAATAGCGTTGCTTATTATAGAAAGATCATCTACTAGAAGGACATCTTCTTTTTCTATCCTTAAAATATTTTGTCTTTTTTTATATTCTTCAATCCCTAGATTTTTTAATTTTTTTATTAATATGGAATTCCTAGACTTGGCAATAAATTCATCTAATCTTCTAATTATCTTTTCTTTTTTTGAGATTTCTTCTTTTAGTTTTTTATTTTCTTTTTCCAAAAAAATAGCTCTGCTCTCTTTAAATGAAATCAAGTTTTTTGTTTCTTTGTTTATATCAATCTTCTTTTGCTTTAGTAATAAATTTTCCTGTTTTAATAATCTTAAAGAATTCTTTAAATTCTCAATATTTGTCCTCAATAGCAATATTTCTTTTTCTTCCGTTGTCAACACTTTTTCCTTAGGTAACATAACTATTCTTTTTTCTTCTATTATCTTCTTTACAGGTTTTTTTTCTATTTCACTTACTGCTTTTGCAATGCTAATCTCTCTGCATAAAACAGTTACAATTAGTTTGTCTTGAATGTCTTGTTTATTATTCTCCTTTACAAAATTTTTTATCTTTTTTATCAGAGGGAGATATTCATTATACGCAAAAATTGCGCTTGCTAATGCATCGGTTTCATGTGTGTTCTTTACTAACTCAGAAAAACCCTTCTCTTTTACAATGTGCAATTTTTCTCCTTTTTTTGTGTCATATCTTGGGAAATATATTTTAGCTCCTGTTTTCTGGGAAAACTCTTTTATGAAAGAAGGAATTTCTTTTTTATCAGTACCTACCAAAATAGGGTTTCCTTCTTTATAAATATCAGAAATCAAACCTGCTAAAGAATATTCTTTCTTTGATTTAATTTTCAAAACTTCAAAATCAAAGCTCAAAACAGCAAAAGCAGAAGTTGTTCCGGGATCTATGCCTACAATAATTGGTTGCATATTATAATAAGAATATAAATTCAATTTTAAAAGTTTGTTTAGATTCTTTGAAAAGAAAAAGGTAAACCTTTTTATATAATCTAATATAATTCGTTAAAAAATATAGTATAACTTATTTTATTAGATACTTTTACTATATTTCCTATTAAAAGTGAAACTTTATGAGGCAGACAGACTATTGTTTAGTTGCTTGTGATTCGGGCAGTTATCATGCACAGGAATTAGATGCGATTCTTAAAGGAGATCATGGATACCAAGGAATTAGAGACTCACGTGAAATGAATTTTGATGGAGAAATAGAGCCAAGGATCTTTGAACATGTAAGAGATATGAGAGTTTATGTAGTTCAAGCATGTATTGATCCATTATCTAGTAGGACTATTAATGATAATTTAATGGCATTCTTACTTACAATTCAAGCAGTATCCAAAGCACATGCAGGATATGTTGTTGGAATTTTAGGTTCCTTACCCTATGATAGGCAAGATAGAAGAACAGGGATTGAACAAGGAATAAGAAAATCAATAGGCGTAAAACTTGTTGCAGATTGTATTCAAGTAGCTGGAGCAAACGGCCTTATTTTTTATGACCCACATAATCCAGCTTCAGAAGTTGCTTTTTCTAATGGATTCAAGCTTGATTATCTTTTTACAAAAAAAATACTCTTAGATTCAGCAAAGAATCTTTTTCCAAGTTATTTCACTGATTTAGAAAACCTTGTAATATCTTCAGTAGATCTTGGCGGAACAAAAAGAGCAGGCAATTATGCAAAAACTATAAGTTGTGAAAAAGCCATAATCGAAAAAGAGCGTGATCCTGAAACAGGCGAAATAAAAGGAAGAAATATAGTTGGCAAAGTAAGTAATAAAAGAGTTATTGTTGTTGATGATAAGATTGCATCTGCAGGTTCTTTGGTTGAGGCAGGAAAAATGCTTGTTGATAATGGTGCAAATGAAATGATTGTACTAGTTTCACATGCAGAGTTGGGCGGATCTGCAATTTCTCGTCTTGATGCTCTTTATGCTTCTGGTTTTATGAAAGGAGTAATAGCAACAGATACTATTTATCATGGAGCTTCATTTCCAAATGAACATCCATGGTTTCACTATGCAAAAATTGCACCCACTACTGCAAAAGTAATTAGATCGCATGCGTTATCAGTTTCAATGCATAGTATGCTGGACTAATTAACTCAATATTTCTCAATACTCATCTGCCCTTTTCTTTTTCTTTTTGATATTGGCTCTTCTATTTCTTGTCCAGATTCTTTTTTTAGGCTTTCAGCAACCTTTTTTCCTATCAACTGAGAAAGTTTTCCTAAATCTGTTTTTTTAATATCACCAATATCTTTTATTCCATTTCTGAATAACAAACGAGCCCTTATCCTGCCTATGTTTCTTATCCTCGCCAAAGGAATCAGTTCTTCTTTTACACCTTTATCTAATCTGAACCTTGTTTTTCTTATTGTTTTTATTAAAGACATGAACCCTAATAATTGGGCCAATTCTTCAGAAGAAAATAAAATCCAGTCAGCCAAATCTCTTTTTACATGCAGCTCTCCTGGAGGGATATTATATTCTTCGAGAATATCTTCCTCGTTTTTTTCATCCATCCAATCTATTAGTGAAAGAGAAGTCTTTATTGCTTTAATATATTCATCATATTCAGGCTCGAACATACTAGGTTCCAAAGTTATTAAATCAGAAGAATAATCTGCTAATTCCCCCTCAATTTTTTCAATTTCGCTAGTCCTAACACTTGGAAGGGGCCTTAATTCCAAGGTTGAAGCTGCTAATTGAATAAAAGAAAATTCACTAACTGCTTTTTGAGTTGCTCTTCTTAGAGCAGTTATAATATGAAAAGCAGTATAAGGATCAAGATATAACTGGCTGACTCTTTCTCCTAATTTTGTTATTTCTATCTTATCGCTATTTATCTCATTTGCAGACATAAAATCATTTTTTTCCTTTAATTTTATAAATTCCCATTCTTCAAGATATCCTAAAATTTTTGACATGATCTGTTCTAATCTTATCATGTCTCCATATTGTTTTCCATAGAACGTTTTTTCAAAAAAAGTTAATAAATCTTTTTTTGATTTGCAATAACTTGTTGCAATTAAGCTGAGGCAATATGTTCTTAACACAGGTTCAACAGCTAATTTTGAAAAAAGCTTTTCAGGAGGAGCATTGATAAATCTCTCAATTATTTCTTCTGCTTCTTTTTCATTATTGGCAATACATATTGCTTCACCATATTCATCATTGAAATCAGGCCTTCCTGCCCTGCCTGCCATTTGATGATATTCTAATGTTGGAATGTATTCCATTCCCCATCTTCCGCCGTATCTCTTCAAATCCTTAATTATAGCCCTAAATGCTGGCATATTTATCCCAAAAGCTAAGGTAGGAGTTGAACATATTATCTTTATTATGCCCTTTCTGAAATTATCTTCTATCAAAGTTCTTTGTTCTGCAGCTAATCCCGCATGATGAAAAGCAATTCCTTTTTTTACACACAATGCTAACCTTTGGCATTGTTTTGTTGGAGCAGATAATACTTTTAGGATTTGCTCTGCTATTTTTGTCAGTTCTTCATTATTCTCTTTAATCTGCATTGATATTTTCTCAGCAGTAGATTCAGAGGACTTTCTAGTATTACAGAAAACCAATGCCTGTTTCTTTCTTTCTAAAGTATCTAAAACTATATTTATAGCAGGAGTGTCGGTTATTTCTTTTATAAGGATAGGCATTACTGCATGGATGTTTTTTTCTTATTTAAAGATATAGAAAACATTATCTATTTGGATAGGAAGTAGGGGGATAGACATTTAAACCCATTGCTTCTAATTCTATTATGGTTCTCTTGTCTAGTTCCTTGTTTTTTATGATACAATCCTGTAATTCCCTTATTAATAATGTCAGTTTTCCTTTTGAATGTTTCTCATTTTTGTCTTTTCTAGAGTTGTTTGTTTTTTTCATTATAATCACTTGAATCTCATTGATATTTCAATTTGTTAAACTAATACCAATAAAGAGATTGTTTCAGCTAGATATTTTTTTACTGAAACAATGTGAAACAATAATTATAGAGGAGAAATAGTTTTTTTTATTTTACTTTAGCCAGGAAATCTTATTTGTTTTGCCAAATTCTTCTTTTTTGACTAAAGCCTTTTCTTCCAGTTTCTTTACTATTCTTGTTGTTTTTGCCCTGGACAAATTTAAATCCTTTCTTATTTTGTTCTGCCAAACTTGTCTGTTTTTCTGAAGGTATAAAATAACTTTTTGTTCATCTTCCATGAATCCTTTTAATAGGTGATCCTTTGCCTTTTTTCTCAGCCTTCTAATCACAATTATGCTTGCCAATATAACTAAAAAGATTATCAAAAAAGGGATTCCAAAAAGGAAAGGAAGAATACTTTTCAGAAAACTATCAAGGGTTTGTTCCTTTTCCTTGTTCTCTGGCAACTCAAGAGTTGAGTTATCTAAGGTGGTATTATTATCGTTCTCTATGTTTGGCTTGTGGAAACTTACAGAATAAGAAATAGACTTAAAGACATTTATTTTACTCCAGCTGAGCCAGATATTATTACCATCTGTTAAGATATTAGAATCTTTTGGAGAATAATCTTCTTTGTAAATAGAGTAACCTGACGGAAGAATAACAGTTACATCCATTTTGCTTAAGGGATTATTGAAATTAAAAGAAGCATAAAAAAGGCTGACAGAATCTTTCTGGAAGATATCGTTAAGAGAAGTATATTTTATAAAAAGTTTATTAATTGAACCATTGTAAGAAACATTAATTATGGAATTTTTATCATCTTCTAAGATTGTATAGTTTAATTCATTAATCCCATCTGTAATAAATAAATCTGAAAAATTTTTATTTATAGGCACTAAAATACTTGTGTTGACAGAAGAGCCAAAAGAATAATTAACAAATTCATCTACTGAATTATTCTGATGAATAAGATATAATGCATTTACTGAATAAATGTTCAAATCCTCTATAGCATTAACACTATTAATACTATATAATACTAAGAAAAAAAACAACAAAAAAATTGCATATAATGTCTTTTTCCCCATCCTAACTAGGTAAAGTAAGAGTATATTTAAAAAGATTACAGCCAAAAACCTATTCTTTATGGTATTTCCTGTTTTGTATTATAGATATAGCCCTATATATCTGCTCCAGCAGAAAAAGCCTGGCCATCTCATGAGTTAAAGTCATTCTAGACATAGACAGTACAAAATCCGCCTTTTTTTTGACATCTTCATATAATCCAAATGGCCCACCTATTACAAAAACAATTGTCTTGCTTGACAAATCAAGTTGCTTTAGTTTATTTGAAACTTCTAATGAAGATAATTGCTTGCCTTCCTCACTCAAAACAAAAACGAATCTGTTTTCTTTAATTCTATCTATCACTTCATTAATTTTTTCTCCTTCTTCTTCAAGGGTAGTGTCTTTTATTTCTATTATTTCCAGCTTAGCATCAAAACCTATTTTTTGAGAGTACTCTTTGATTAAACCAGATAATTCCTTATTTTTTATCTTACCTACTGAAATTAATTTTAATCGCATACTATAATTAGAAGAACTTTTGTTTTATAATCTTTTGTTTTAATCATAGAAGAAAACTCAGTTTAAGTTAATTAAACGATAACAGCAAAAGAAAAATATATATAGTCATCTTGCCAAAAAAATAATTAATCTTATTTTATTAAAATTTAAAGAAGGTGAACAGAATGAAAAAATCTTTAATATTATATTCTCTTTTTGTTCTTTTAATTATTTGCTCTTTTGTAACCTTTGCAGACATCCTTCCAGACGGAGAAATACAACCGCTTCCTCCAATGGATTATGATTATATTTATAGTACTCCAACCTTTTGGACAGTTTTTGCGCCATGTAAAAAAATTAACACAGATCTTACATTAACAGAAGATACAAACCAATGTTATGCTGTTGTTGGAGCAAATAATATTGTTCTAGATGGGAATGGTCATACTTTATATTATGACGGGAGCGTAAATCAAACAGTATGGGTTCCTTTTGTTAATAAGACACAGACATTTTATCCACATACTAGTATATTTGTTTATGGTTCTAATAACGTAGTAATAAAAAATTTTAATATTAAGGGATATCCCACAGGAATAAAAGTTAGAGATTCTTTTGACATAAAAATACAAGGCAATAATTATGAATATGAACAGGAAAAAGACACCCTAACAACATCAACAGGAATAGAAATGATGTATAATGTTCAAACATCAGAAATAAGTGGGAATACTTTAAAATTGAAAAAAAACCCAGGTGCAGGGATTAAAACCTCTAATTCAGATAACATATATATTAAAGAAAATACAATAGAACTTTATCCGGTTTTTTCTAATTATTATTCTACTGCTTATGAAAGAGGAGAGTACAGGCCTTTGGGTATTTCTGGATCTTCAGGTCTGGGTAATAGTGTTGCTATTGAAGGTAATATAATCTCAGGTAAATGTACAGGAATAAGTTTTTCTGGAGATGGAAAAAATCTTATTAAATCTAATATAATTAATA
>CAYMPC010000046.1:0-7958 GCA_964392465.1 uncultured Methanosarcinales archaeon
TTTAAAAGAAAAAAAATCTTTTTGCATTATTTGTGAAGAAAAAGAAGCAGAATTCTGTATTAAAGGCATTCCAAAAGACTGTTATTGTAAAGAATGTGCTATTGAGCATTTCGGAGAATTAGAGGTTCTTGAAAAATTATAGGAATAGTAAACTATATTTTCTATTATATATTTTACTTATCAAAAAACTTTAAATATAAACAAAAATATAAAAATTATAATTACAATATCTTGTGTATCTGTGGGTAAATATATACTAGGGGTTGTATAAAGAGCTAATTAGAAAAATGATCAGATAAGGTGATATAATGCAGGATTATGAAACTTATATGAAAAGTCTGTCTAAACAGGAAAAATTGAACTTTAATGATAACCAGTTAAAGATTATATTTGCAAAATACCTAAAGCGTGATTCTGAGGGAAATGTTGTTGAAACTCCTTTTGGCATGTTTAAAAGGATAGCTGAAGAGATTGCAAAGCCAGATATTAATTATATAAGTAAAGAAGAGGTAAAAAAGCTGGAACAAGATTTTTTTGAAATAATGTCAAATCTTTACTTTGTTCCCGGAGGAAGAACAATAGCAAACGCAGGAACTCCTGTTAAAAACCTGGCAAATTGTTTTGTAATTCCTGTTGAAGATAGTATGGAAGGTATTTTTGAAGCAGTAAAAAAAGCAGCCTTGATTCAAAAGAGAGGAGGGGGAGTTGGATATTGTTTTTCAACCTTAAGACCTAAAGGGTCATGGGTTTCAGGATGCTCAGGAATAGCATCAGGTCCTATTTCTTTTATGAGAGTTTTTGACGTTATGTGCTCAACAATAATGCAGGGAAATAGAAGAGGAGCTCAGATGGCAACATTTCATGTTTGGCATCCAGATATAGAAGATTTTGTTACTGCAAAAGAGGATTTGACACAATTGACAAATTTCAATATTTCTGTACTTATTGATGATAAATTTATGAGAGCTGTTGAAAATGATGAAGATTATGAATTATATGCCCCAAATTCAAAAAAAGTAATGAAAAAAATAAGGGCAAAGGAATTATTTGACAAGATTGCATATCATGCCTGGAAAACAGGAGAGCCTGGAGTTTTATTTGTTGATACAGCAAATAAATATAATTCCATTCCTCATCTCGGTAGCTTTAAAGCAACTAATCCTTGTGCTGAAATCTGGCTTCTTGATCATGAAGTATGTAATTTAGGATCTATAAATTTGGATAAGATGATTAAAGAAGGGAAAGTTGATTGGGAAAAATTAAAAGAGACAATTAGAATTGGAATTCATTTCCTTGATAATGTTATTGATGCAGGAGAATATCCAACACCTGAAATAACCTTAATGGCTAAGAAAACAAGAAGAATAGGATTGGGGGTGATGGGGTTTGCAGATATGCTTTATCAATTAGGAATTCCTTATTCTAGTAAAGAGGGAAGAGATTTAGCTAGAGATATAATGAAAACAATAGACGAAATTGGCTGGGAAGAAAGCGAAAGATTAGCCAAGCAGAAAGGTGTTTTCCCAGCTTGGGAAGGAAGTGTTTTTGAAAAGAAAAATAGGAAAGTCAGAAATTGTGCCATAACAGCAATTGCACCTACTGGAACATTAAGCATGTTGGCAGACACTTCTGGAGGGTGTGAACCTAATTTTGCTATTGCATATATTAAAAACTCACATTCTATCAAACATACATTTACTTATGTCAATAAGCACTTTGAAGCAATTGCTAGAAAAAAAGGATTTTATTCTGAGGAATTGATGGAAAAAATTGCTCGTCAGGGAACACTTGATGGTATAGATGAAATACCTGAAGAGGTTAAAAAGGTATTTGAAGTTGCATATAATATTACTGCAGAGCAGCATATAAAAATTCAGGCAGCATTTCAAGAATATGTTACAAATGCAGTATCCAAAACAATTAATTTCCCTAATTCTGCTACATTAGAAGAAGTTAAAGAAGGTTATATGCTTGCTTGGAAAACAGGATGTAAAGGATGTACTGTCTATAGAGATGGTTCAAGACAAAACCAGGTTTTAGAACTTAAAAAAGAAAAGAAATCAGAAAAAGTAACTAAAACTCAAACTAATGAAGTAAAGGAAACAAAGCCTGAAAAAACAAAATTAACAGGAGAAATGCTATCTGAACAGCAACTTGTCATTATGAGCCAATCAGTTGGAAATGCTAATAATGATGAAATAACATTGGAGCAGTTACATGTTGGTCATAAGCAAATGACAGAATGTCCTGAATGCAAAACCACACTTGTAAAACAAGAAGGATGTATTTTGTGCCCACAATGCGGGTATAGTGCTTGCAGTATGTAAATATGTAATAGGGCTTAATCTTCATCAACAGTAAATAATTTAGAATCCTTTACTTTAAATAATCCTATTCTTGCGCCAGAATCAAGCCATCCATGGGCATAATTGACAGCAGCAAAAGCATTCACATAATCTCCTTTTATATAGAAATGCTTTGCATCAGAATAATATCTAAAAGCCATATCTAAAAAATCTTTTGCTTCTTTTATTCTTCTTTCGTCAAATCCTTTTTCTTTTACCATATCAATTGCTTTCCCTGTTATTGAAAAATATTTTTCTAGCTTATCTTTTGTAATTTCCTTATTCATTATTTCAAATATTATACTTTTATTTATATATTTTTTATAACATATTATTATAACAGTATACTTTTTTCACTACTATTATACAAATAATAGATAAATTTAAATACTTGCAATGAATTACTAGATATATAATAGGTTGATTTATCAAAAATGAAAAAAGAAAATAAACCTCATGTAAAGAAATTTGTGGCAGTATTCTTGCCACTTTCACTAGGATTAGCTATTACTATTTTTGTCACAATGGTCTTATTTAATGTTACAGATTATGGAATTACTATTGCTTCATTTGGTGCAACAATATTTATGATACTCTCAAAAAAAGATATAAACAAAAAAGCTATTTTTGGCTCATATTTTATTTCAACCCTTTTGGGATTTTTATTTTCAAAACTTTCAAGTATTACTTCTTTAAATGTTACCTTAGCTGTAGTCTCATCTATCTTAGCAATGACCCTTTTTGATCTTCAGCATCCTCCAGCAATAGGTATTGCTGCTGCAATGGTTTTGAACAAATTTAGTTTTTGGATCGATGTACTTGTCTTAATTTATGTATTTTTTATTATTATTATGACGCTTACTTTAAAAGAATTTATGCAAAACCCGACAAAAATACTCTCTTTTATTGAGATAGAAGAAGAAAAGATAAAATGGGACATTAAAAAAAAAGAAACACCAGAGTATCTTAGACTAAAGGAAACTACAGAATAAAAGAATTGTAAGTCTTAATTATTTCTTAAATCCATAACTTAAATTCGGAAGATTTATATTCAAGCTATTAAATAAATAGAAGTATGGTTCTTGGAGAGATAAGCAATTTATTGGAAAAAAGAAGAATTGAACTAATAGATATGCTAGAAAATAAGGAAGAAGTATTGGAACTTGAAAAACAGCACCAGATTTATGGCGCTATAAATGAAATTGAGCTTTTTCTTCAGACAATAAGCTACTATGAAAAATCAAGTTCAGAAAAAAGCATAGAACCTATTAAACTAAGTAAACCACAAGATTCAAAAAAGGATTTAATAAGCAGAATGTTTGATGGGATTAAAGAAAAAGTCTCAAAAAACAAATAAAAAAATTTATATTCTACTGGTAAATTAATTTTCTTAAGATAATTAGGTAGGTGAACATCTATGGAATTTTATAAAGGGAAAATAGAGGAAGTATATAAAAAGTTAAAAACTTCTGAAAAGGGGTTAAGTTCTGGAGAGGCAAAAGAAAGAATAGACGAATATGGTTATAATAAAATAGAATCAAAAAAAAAGATTTCACCTATCATATTATTTTTACAACAGTTTAATAGTCCTGTTATTTGGATTCTACTAGGAGCACTGGTCATTTCTACAATCACTGGATATATAGAATATAAAGAAGGAGCAATCTCTTTAGGAAAATATATTGCTGAGCCGATTGTAATTGGCGCAATCATAATTATAAACTCACTTATTGGATTCTTTCAAGAATATAAAGCAGAAAAAGCAATAGAAGCATTAAAAAAAATGGCTTCTTTAAAGGCAGTTGTATTAAGAGATGGAGAAGAAACAGAAATAAATGCAGAGGAACTAGTTCCAGGAGATATTATAATTCTTTCTCCTGGTGAAAAAGTCCCTGCAGATGCAAGACTAATTAGTCTAAATCACCTTCAGACACAAGAAGCAGCACTTACTGGAGAAAGCCTTCCTGTAAAAAAAGAAGTTACTGAGTATAGTAAAGATCTTCAATTAGGTGATCAAAGAAATATGCTATTCTCTGGAACAATAATAACAGAAGGAAAAGGAAAAGCAATAGTTGTCAAAACCGGAATGCAGAGCCAGATAGGAAATATAGCTAAAATGATTGAAGAAACAGAGGATGAACAAACACCACTACAAAAGAAACTTGCAAAATTAGGAAAAACACTTACTTTTTTAACCATAGGTATTTGTATTGTTGTTTTTGCGTTTATTCTTTTGAAAGGAGAAACAATTCTTCATGCCTTAATAACTGCAGTTAGTTTAGCAGTTGCTGCAATACCAGAAGGTTTACCTGCTGTAGTTACTATCTCTTTGGCTCTTGCTGTCAAAAGAATGATAAAAAGAAATGCCCTAATTAGAAAATTGCCCTCGGTAGAAACCTTAGGAAGCACAACTGTTATTTGTTCAGATAAAACAGGAACATTGACTAAAAACGAAATGACAGTTAAAAAAATCTTTGTTGATAATACCTTAATAGAAATAACAGGAATAGGATATACTCCAGAGGGAACTTTTTCAGAACATCCTGCTGATTTGGATCTTCTTCTAAAAATAGGACTTCTAAACAATGACTCTAAACTTGAAAAAGAAGAAAAAGGAACTTATAAAATAGTTGGAGATCCTACTGAAGGAGCATTAGTTGTTTCAGGAGAAAAAGCAGGCTTTAATTGCTCAAGAATAAGAGAAGAAAGTCCAAGAATAAATGAAATCATGTTTGATTCTGTCAGAAAAAGGATGACAACAATACATAAAATTGGAAATAAAAAATATTCTTATGTTAAAGGTGCTCCAGATATTATCTTAAATTTGTGTCATAGTATCATTATAGATGAAAAAGTAAAGCCTCTTGATACAAAAGAAAAACAAAAAATCCTTAAGGTAAATGAAGAATTATCAAATGAGGCATTAAGGGTATTGGCTTTTGCCTATAAAGAACTAAAAGATAAAGAGACAGAAGAAGAATTTGAGAAAGGACTTATTTTTGTAGGATTGCAAGGGATGATTGATCCTCCTAGGGAAGAAGTAAAAGATGCAATCTTCAGATGCAAAACAGCAGGAATTAAGGTTGTGATGATTACAGGAGATTATAAAGGAACAGCACAAGCAATAGCAAAACAGATAGGTATAACAGGAAAAGCAGTTACAGGAGAAGATCTGCATAAAATAGATTTGAATAAAGAGGTTGAGAATATAGGAGTGTATGCAAGAGTAAATCCTGAGCATAAAATGAAAATTGTAGAAGCTCTAAAGAAAAAAGGCCATATTGTGGCAATGACAGGAGATGGTGTTAATGATGCGCCAGCATTAAAAGCTTCTGATATAGGGATTTCAATGGCAATTACAGGAACAGATGTTGCAAAAGAAGCAAGCGATATGATACTTACAGATGATAATTTTACAAGTATTGTAAATGCTGTTGAAGAAGGCAGAGGTATTTTTGATAATATCAAAAAGTTCGTACAGTTCTTATTATCATGCAATATTGCAGAGGTTTTAGTGATTTTTGTTGCTACCTTAATAGGGATGCCATTACCTTTAGTGGCTGTGCAGATTTTATGGATGAATTTAGTAACAGATGGTTTACCTGCTGTTGCGCTTGGAGTTGATCCTATCTCAAAAGACGTTATGAAAAGAAAACCAAGGAATCCAAAAGAAGGAATATTGACAAAAGCATTCATTATTAGGGTATTAGTTATGACTATATTTATTACAGTAGCAACATTGTCTATATTTGGATATAACTTATTTTCTTTAAAAGTAAGTGAGGAAGAAGCAAGATCAATTGCCTTTACTTCATTAGTTTTACTTCAGTTTGTACCTCTTTTTGTTATCAGAAGTCAATATAATTTAGGGTTTTTTTCAAATAAAAAACTTATTTTGGCTGTTTTTTCCTCTATTTTATTACAGTTGGCTGTACTATATACGGGATTAAGCGCAGCATTTGAGACATTCCCTTTAACTTTAATTGATTGGATTTACATACTAGGGGTATGGATTATTGTATTTGGACTAAGTATGCTTACTTCAAAAGCACTGAATAAATTTGGGCTAAAAGCTTATTGATTTTTTTATTTTTTTCAAAAAAATTAAAAAAGCCCTTTCTTTCCTTATTCTTAATGAGATTCAAATACTTTGATCATACTGCAGATGCTATGTTTGAAAGTTATGGCAAAACAATTGAAGAAGCATTTGAAAATGCAGCTTTGGCTATGTTTAACATAATTTCTAATGTAGATAAAGTAACTGCTAATAACACCTATCCTATTAAAATAAAAGCTGATAAATATGAAAAACTGTTGTTTGATTTCTTTGATGAGCTTCTTTTTTACTTAGATACAGAACATATAATCTTCTGTAAGTTTGAAGATATAAAGATTACAAAAAAAAGAAAAAAATATGAATTAAATTGTTTGGCTTTAGGAGACAATATCTCTAATTATGAAAGGCATGGAGACATTAAAGCGCCTACTTATAATGAAATGTCAATAAATAAAACAAATCAGGGCTGGATTATAAGGGCAGTTGTGGATATATAGTTATTTATCATTTGAAAAGCATAAATTTTAAATATTCCATCTATCTAATTATTAAAATAAATAGTAAATAAGTAAAAAGTAACAATGGAACTCGGCGGAAATATTGAATTAATAGGATTTAACGAAAGGGATAATTCTGAATTAATAGTTTTAAAAAAGATTATTGGTAATTATGCAAGAAAATTCTCAGATTATTTAGGAGAAGAGTATGAAAAATTAGTTATGGATATGAAACAGGTCCATGGTAAAACCTCTTCTAAATTTGAGATAAATGTAAGATTATTGACAAAAAGCAAACAATATACTTCTGATGTTACAGAAAATAATCTTTTTGTTTGTGTTGCAGATGTTTTGAAAAAATTAGAAGCACAGATAATGAAAAAATAATTATATATGATTAATCTTTTTCTTATAATCTTTGAATCTTTTAATTCCATATATAAAGAAAGCTATGCCTACAATAAAACTAAAAATAGATAATACCGTTCTGCTGGAATCTTCTACAAAACGAATTATAAAAGCACCTAATGCAATAAATGAAAAAGAAGTTCTCCAATAAGAAAGCAAGGTTCTTTCATTTGCTAAATGTGTTCGCTCTACAGCCAAAATATCTCTTTTACAACAGTCTTCTTTTACCATATTAATTTAATTTCTTCACTTATTTTTAAATATTTAGATTTTATGATTTTATAATTCGCAACCTTTTTTAACTTGAATTATATCTATAAATAAAATGGAAGAGGACATATTTAAAAAAGAAATTGTTAACTCTATTTCTGCAGTGCTAAATAAGAAAATTGATATTTCCTTTATTGAAATACCTCCAAATAATGAATTAGGAGATTATGCATTTCCTTGTTTTTTTCTGGCAAGAGAGATAAAAAAAAGCCCAGTTGAAATAGCAAAGGAGATTTCTTCTAAAATAAACCCTAATAAATATATATCCTCTATCAAAGCAGTTGGATCTTATGTCAACTTTTTTGTTGTTAAAGAAGAACTTTCTAAAAAGGTGTTAAAGGAGATTTATACAAAAAAAGGTAAATATGGCTCTTCAAACAA
>CAYMPC010000047.1:0-7692 GCA_964392465.1 uncultured Methanosarcinales archaeon
TATAGTTGGAAGTGCTTTTTTTATTCTAGAATCATCAGTAATATTATTATTTTTATCTATAGGAAGATTAAAATCAACTCTTAATAAAACTCTCTTGTCTTTAAAATCAAAGTCTTTCAAACTGAAAAACATGCTCACACCTCTTTTTATAAAAATAATTGAAAAGGGTTTTTAAATTTTGTCTTAAGTATATACTTATACATCAACAATTAATTATAAGTGATTATCTTTATATATGTTAACTTCTTTATTATATTTATGAAAGAGGCAATGTTTTATATTAAAAAAAATAATAATATTGTTAAATGCGAACTATGCCCTCATAATTGTCTTATAAAAGAAGAAAATTCTGGCATTTGCGGTGTTAGAAAAAATATCAAAGGACAACTTTATTCTGTAGTTTATGGGAAAGCAATAGCATATCATGTTGATCCTATTGAGAAAAAACCTCTGTTCCATTTCTTTCCTGGCTCAGCTATTTATTCAT
Organism: uncultured Methanosarcinales archaeon; assembly: GCA_964392465.1. Classification (GTDB taxonomy): domain Archaea; phylum Nanobdellota; class Nanobdellia; order Woesearchaeales; family GW2011-AR15; genus JAAXVZ01. Next base: position 488 of record CAYMPC010000047.1, read on the forward strand.
TTGCAACTGCAGGCTGTAATTTTAGCTGTAAGTTTTGCCAGAACTGGGATATAAGCCAAATAAGCAAAGGAAAAAATAGAGAGATTACTGGTGAAAAAAAGTCTCCTAAGCAAATAGTTGAGGAGGCATTAAAACTAAAATGCAATAGCATTGCAATGACTTATAATGAACCAAGTATCTTTTTTGAATATTGTTATGATACTTGTGTTTTAGCCAAAAAAAATAATCTTAAAACTGTGTTTGTTTCTAATGGATATATAAACAAAGAACCAATTGATAAAATACAACCTTATCTTGATGCGATAAATATTGATTTGAAATCTTTTAGTGAAGAGTTTTATAAAAGGATATGCGGAGCAAAATTACAGCCTGTTCTCGATTCCATTAATTATTATTATAAAAAAGGGATTTGGATTGAAATAACAACACTTATAATCCCTGGAGAAAATGATTCAGAAGATGAATTAAAAAGAATAGCTGGATTTATTGCATCTGTTGATATTAATATACCTTGGCACATCTCAAGATTTCATCCGGATTATATGATGAATGATAAAAATTGGACATCCTCAGATACTTTAGAAAAAGCTTATGATATTGGAAAAGGATCTGGATTGAAATTTATTTATGTTGGTAATATTCCTGGGCATAAACTTGAAAATACTTATTGTTCTAAATGCAATAAATTGTTAATAGAAAGAATAGGATTTAAAGTGATTAAAATTAATTTGATAAAAGGAAGATGCGGGTTTTGCAATGAAAAAATTCCTGGTTTTTTCTAAATAAGATAATAGAAACTATTATATATGTTTATTTATTATGAAAAGATAACATGGAAGGAAAAAATTGGGATCTTTATGCAGAAGAATATCATGATTGTATTATTAGTCCTTTTCAAAAAGGTGTTGTTAATCCTATTTTTGAAACTATAAAAAATATAAAAAACAAATCAGAATTGGTTGTGGCAGACTTAGGATGCGGCATCGGTGATTTTATTCCTTATTTAGCAAAAGAATTCAAAAAAGTGTATGCCCTTGATTTTTCAGAAGAGATGCTTAATATAGCAAAAGAGAAAAATAAAAACTTTGAAAATGTTATTTATGAAAAAGCAGATATGAGAGACATGAATAATCTAGAAAACTCTTTTGATCTTGTTTTTACTATCAATTCTGTATTATTACCAAATCCTGGAGATGTAAAAAAGGCATTTTATAACATTAATAAGACCCTTAAAAAAAATGGAAAATTAATTGGAATTTTCCCAAATATGGAAGCAATCGCCCATTATTCTATGCTTGTTTATGAAAGAGAATTTGAAAAAACAAAAGATGAAAAAAAGGCAATAAAGAATTCTAACAAAGCTATAGAATCCCATAAATATGATTTTTTTAGAGGTATATTTCACGATGAGGATGAAAAACAAAAATGGTATTATAAATTTGAACTGCTCTCACTTATTGAAGAATCTGGATTTAAATTGATAAAAATAGACAAAGTATTATATCCTTGGGATAAAGTTGGAGATTATGATTCTTTTGAAGGAAAACCAAAGTTATGGGATTGGTTTATTGAAGCAGAAAAGATTTCTAATTTATAAGTCAAAATCAGCTCAAAACAAAAACCAAAAGATTAATAAATAAGTAATATATACTAATATACAAAAAAGTATACTAAAAAATAACAAATACAAAACAGAGGTGAAATGCATGGACTGGAAAAAAGAGTTTGGATTTGAAGATTTAAAAGAGAAAGAAGATGAAATCTTGAATAAGGATAAGTAGTTTTAATTTCTTCATATAATATAATATTTCTTCTTTAATGAAGTTGCTCTTTTATTGAGTTACTTGTTTTTTATAATTTTTTCAAAAATCTCTGTGCTTTCTTTGTAATTTAATTTGTCTTTTACATATTCAAAGAATTCTTCCAGGTTTTTTTCAGGAAATTTCTTTTTATAGTTTCTTGCTTGAAGAATCATATCTATTTTGTCCATATCATGGACTAACTTAGCTTCTTCTGTCTTGTTTTCCTGATATTCACAAAATAAATCTTCAATAAAACCATAACCTGTTTTTTCTACAATTTTAGTTATTGCTTTCTTTTCAAGCTCTTCTTTTTTTGAATATTCCTCTTCTCTTGGAGTGATATCTCCTGTTTTTGCCTCAACCAAATCATGGATAAGGGCAAGTTTTATGCATTTTTCTGTGTCTAGTTTTAGTTTTTCACTCATAACCATAGTCAAGACTGAAACTGCATAAGAATGATCTGCAACACTTTCAGGATTCGAGATTTCTCTCACTTCCCATCCCTTTCTTTTCAAAGATTTTAATTCTGCTATAAGATCATGAAGATATAATATGTCGCTCATAAGGAGTAGAATAAAAAAATAGTATAAAAGAATATCTAAAATATTCTAAATTTTAATCTTCTTCCTAAAAATATTTAAAAAAACTTATATTCATGTCAATAAAGGTGGGTGTAACTTGAAAAGAAAGCGTTTAGCTGTTTTTTTGTTGTTTATAATATTTATTAGTATTAGTGTAATCTCTAAAAAAGATCTCCCTTTTATAAGTCCAAAAATCTACTCTCAAGAAGGAGAAAATATTCCTGTTGTAATAAAATTAAAGGATAACGTTTTACCTGCAAATAGGATACATGAAAATAATAAAAGTGAAATCATTAAAGAGTATCAAGATTCTTTTATTAAAGAAACAAAAAAACAGGGAAAATTCATTATTAAAAGAAGGTTTATAGAATCTAATATTGTTTCTGCCACTATCTCAAAACAAATAATTAGTAGCTTAGAAAAAAATAATATGATTGAGGCTATTTATTATGATAATAGGCTTAATATTTTTTTAAATGAATCAACTCAACTTATGGGAGTAGAATCTTTTTGGAATATTTCTATTAATAATGTTTCTATTAATGGTAGTGGAGAGACTGTATGTATTATTGACACAGGAATAGACTATAGCCATCATGATCTTGGCGGCTGCACAATTTCAAATAACTTACAAGATGGAGAAAATATATCTTACATTTTAGAATCTGATCATCCTTATTCAAACAATATAAAACAAACATTTAAAATAAATTACACTGGGTTTAGCAGAATAGCTGTTCATTTTGCAGTTTTAAGTACTGAATCTGAATGGGATTTTATTAAAATCTTGGATCCTAATAACAATAACAACACAATAGCAACCTATACTGGAACACATACAGACATTTGGACACCTAGTGTTGAAGGAGATACTATTTATGTTTTACTAGAGACAGATGAAAATACAGAAGAATATGGTTTTGTGATAGATGCTATCCAAAACGGCACCATTAATACAACTTTAAATTGGTCATCATGTGAAAAAGTAATTGGTGGGTGGGATTTTTCGGGTGCAACTCAAGCTCAGGATGGTGAAGATCCTATGGATGATAATGGTCATGGCACTCATGTTGCTGGGATTATTGCTTCTACAAATAATACCTATCCTGGTGTTGCTAAAGGAGTAAAGATTGTTGCTGTAAAAGCCATGAACAGTTCTGGTAGGGGTTCTAGCACTGATGTTGCTGCAGCTATATTATTCTGTACAGAAAACAAAGATAGATTAAATATATCTGTTATCTCCATGAGCCTTGGTGAAGGATCTTATTCTGATTATTGCGACAGCACATATAGCTGGTTTTCCGATATAGTGCAAAAAGCAATTGACAAAGATATTATGGTTGTAATTGCCGCAGGCAATAGTGGGGATTCAACAGGAATTGGATTTCCTGCATGTCTTAAGAACGTAACTTCAGTGTCTTCTGTAACAAAAAGTAATTTATTAAGTAGCTTCTCCCAAACTTCTTCAATTCTTGATTTGTTTGCTTATGGAAGCAGTATAACCTCAACTAAATTATCAGGAGGGTATTTATCAGACAGCGGAACATCTATGGCAACACCCCATGCTGCTGGTGCAGCATTGCTAATTAAAAACTTTAAAAGAAACGAAAATAAAAGCATCCTTACTCCTTCACAAACAGAATATTTCTTGAAAACATCAGGAATAAATATTACAGATTCTAGGAATGGACTTTCCTTTCCATTAATAAATTTGACAAAGGCAATACAACTAATAGATGATCTTCCTAGAATAAACTTTATTCAAAATGAAGCAAATAACTCAAATATTTCTGTGAATTTTTCTTTTGTTAATCTTAATTCCTCTGAACCTTTAACAAATATTACTTTAGTTCTTGACTCATTTTTTAACTATTCTCTATATGGTTCAGTTAATTACAGCTATAATATGACTAATCTCTCTGAAGGAATACATAATTATTCTATTTTTGCATATGATATTACAGGAAATTATATAGATACTGGTATTTATTTTTTTTACGTAGATACTATTTTACCAAGAAGTGTTTTTGATCTTGACGCATATACTATTGATGATGGTTCTATTTATTTAAACTGGTCAAAAGTAGTTTATGATATTAATAATAATACAGAACAGGCAGTTGATTACTACATATATAGAACTGAAAATTTCTCTGCCTTAAACATATCATCAGAAGAAGAAAGAATCGCATTTATAGAAAATGAAGAATTTTTATTAGTATATAATTACACAGATATAAATATTACCACTGGCAGCAATTATACTTATATTATAATAACTTTAGATAATTTAGGCAATTTAAATGATTCTATATCAACTGGAAATCATTTAAATATTACCCCAAAAAACTGTAATTCTTCTTTTTCAGAATGGTCGGACTGGAGTTCTTGTATCTCGGATATAAAAACACGTACAAGGGAAAGAATTTGTTATGGAAATTCAAGCCAGGAAACTTTACAAAGTGAAAATGAAACTTGTACTACTATTATAAGAAGTGGTGGAAGGACATCTGGGGGCTCAAGAATCGTTGGAACAAGTTTTTCCCCTTCTTTAACAAGTGCTTCTTGGACTTGGGCAAGTATGAATACTAATTTAATCTCTTCCTTTAATATAACAACAAAGGAATTAGCTATAAAACAAATAAAGGTTAATGTTTCTGAAAATTTATCAAATGTGAGGATTTCTGTAATTAGAATAGATAATGTTTCAAAAGAGAAGATTGAAATTAAAAACAAAACATATATGTATCTTAATATTTCAGTTAATAAAAATAACTCAAAAATAAAGGAAAGTGAAATACTTTTTTCTGTGAATAGAAGCTGGCTTGATGAAAATAATATTACTCCTGAAAGAATCTCACTTTTTAGATTCACAAAAGAATGGCAACAACTTAACACTAGTATTTATTCAGAGAATTTAAGCCAGATTACATACCTGTCTTTTTCTCCTGGTTTTTCATATTATGCAATAGCAGAAACTGATATAAATGAATCTGCAGAAAAAGAAGAAATAAAAGAGATAGAAGATGTAAAAAAAGAAAAATTGAATCCTATACTTAGTATTTATGATGAGAATAATTTAACAGAAGAAAAAAGTGACATTGATAAAACAGCAGAAAATAAAAATAACATTATAACCTCTTTGCCTCTAAAGATTCTACTAATTGTATTAATTGGTGTTTTATTGCTTTTCTCACTATATCTTTATCAAAAAAAGAACTAAAAAGGAATATTTAAAAAAATTATTGAGATAAAACAGTGTTGATCTTCTCTTTAATTGCTTCCTTGGACATTGCACCAATTATTTTACCTGCTATTTGTCCTTTGTTAAATATGATTAGTGAGGGTATACTCCTTATCTCATATTTTTCTGCTGTGTTTTGATTATCATCTACATTGACTTTACAAAATTTGATATTAGTCATTTCATTAGACAATTCTTCAAACCTTGGACCAAGTATTTTACATGGACCGCACCAAGGTGCCCAAAAATCAACAATCACTGGCTTATCTGATTTAAGCACTTCTTGTTCAAATGTTGTATCGCTTACTTCAATTGGCATATTAATTCACCTTTATTTTTGCTATTTAGACTTTCTGCTCATTTATATATTTTTGCTTGAACTGATTTTAAGAAATTAAGCTTTTTTAGAAGAAAGAATTTCTTTTTGTCTTTGAGTATTCAATAAAGCTCTTATACTGTCAATTTCTTTAATTGCTCCATAAATCTGATGCTGTTTTTCTAGAGAAAGAATATCTGCATTATTCTTAAGATAAAAAGATAATTTCCCTTCTCTCTGATTAAGAAGGTGATTCAAAGAAGATATCATTTATAATGATTAATAGACCAAGAGTTATTAAATTTTTCTATAGACAAAAGGAAGATAATATTTTTTATAGAAACAAATAAATAGGAGATAAGTATAATTAAGAAACAATGGAAGAGGTGAATAGTGCAAGCGCTCCTAGTACAGGTATTAAGGAATATATTGTCAATTGCAGACAAAATAAAATCCCTGATTCTCTTATTATAGAAAATTTAAGAAAAAGTAAATGGCCAGAAGATATAATTAGCATTGCTATAAAAGATGCTGATGCTGTACTTCCTTCTGTTCCAGAACAGAATACTCAGGAAACTCAAACAAAAACAGATATTAAAGCTGAAGTAAAGCAAGAAACAGCAACAGTCAAGACCCAAGATGATTTATTTACAAAACCACCTATTTTAATCCCTGATAATCAGCCAAAGAATGATGATGAAAAAAAGAAAAAAGTGTTCTCTTTTTGGGCGATTATTGCATTATTGCTCTCACCTATCCCCATAATAGGATTAGGTATTTCTATGAGTGTTGCCGATTATATAAGAAAAAATAAGATGTCTGGTATGTTCCTAGTTTATATTGCAATATTGATTAGTATTGCGGTCTTATTATTCATACTATTTATTATATATCAGATATTTACGCTTGATCCTGGGCAATTAACAGGGTTTTCTAAGTATGTTGTTGATACATATAATTTGTTAGGAGGATAAAATGGTTAGTCAACAGATAATTGATTATATTGAGAAAACAAGAAAAGCTGGATACAGCGATAATCAGATAAGAGAAACTTTGAAAAAAACAGGATGGAGTGATAAAGATATTGACGAGGCAATGAATATGAAAGAGCAGGCTCCTGCTCCTTTACTAGAAACACCTCCTTCTCCTGAAAAATCAGTTGCTTATGAGCAATCCCAAAAACAAAACAATGAGAAAAAAACAAATACTCTTGCTATAATTGCTTTGATATGTGCCTTTCTTTTTCCGCTAATTGGATTAAT
>CAYMPC010000048.1:0-7636 GCA_964392465.1 uncultured Methanosarcinales archaeon
TCCAAGTTTATATGAAGCTTTATTAAAAGGGGTAACTGATCAAGGATGCAATGTTGTCGATGTTGGTTTAGTCACAACACCTATGATGTATTTTTCTGTCTGGAATTATAAAAGAGAAGGAGGTCTGATGGTTAGCGCTTCTCATAATCCGCCTCAATATAATGGAGTTAAAATGGTAGGTAATTCTGGGCTGCCTATAAGCGGAGAAACTGGTATTTATGAGATTGGAGAGATGATTAAAGATTTAAAAGAACCGTTGGCTAAACAAAAAGGAAAAGTTGAGAAACTAGATATAATGCAGGATTACATAAAGCATTCTTTAAAATATAAAAAACATCCAGTCAAAAGATTTAGTGTTATTATAGATACTGCAAATGCAATGGGTGGTCCTGTCTGCACTGAGTTTTTTAAGCATATAGATTGCGAGCTAACTCATATGTATGCTGAACTAGATGGAAGGTTTCCTAATCATGAAGCTAACCCTCTTAAAGAAGAGAACTTGAAAGATTTACAAGAAGAAGTTATTAAAAAAAAAGCTGATTTTGGGATTTCATTTGATGGAGATGCAGATAGATGCGCTTTTGTTGATGAAAACGCTCAGATTATTCCTTCTGATTTAATCATTCCTTTGGTTGCAAAAGTATTATTAGAAGAGAAAAAAGGCTCAAGAATCCTTTATGATGTAAGGAGTTCAAAAATTGTAGGAGAAAAAATAAAAGAATACGGAGGAATTCCAGGAAGATGCAAGGTAGGGCATTCTTTGGTAAAAACACAGATGAAAAAAGAGAATGCTAAATTTGCAGGAGAGCTTTCTGGCCATTATTATTATCAGGATGAACATTATGCAGAAGCTCCTTTCTTTATTATTTTGAAGATAATGGAATTAATGACAAAAGAAGATAAGAAGCTTTCTGAGCTGATAAAGCCATTGATGAAATATTATCAATCAGGAGAAATCAATTCTACTGTACAGAATAAAGAAGGGAAAATGAAAGAATTAGCTGAAAAATTTAAAGAAGGAAAAGTTAGCTGGATGGATGGTGTTACAATTGAATTTGATGAATATTGGTTTAATGTCAGAGCAAGCAACACAGAATCTTTATTGAGACTTAATCTTGAAGCTAACACAAAAGAGTTGATGGAAGAGAAGAGAGATCTAATTTTAAAAATAATTAGAACATAATTTTTTATTTTTTTATCAATAATCTGGTTTAAATTTATAATGGACACTTAGAATCTGTGCTAATCCTTCTGCATGATCTCTGTCTAGATATACTTCATGCTTAGCCTGGTATTCAGGAATAACATTCCATCTTGTACAATTCATATGTCCTCCTACAAAATAAGTTTCTTTTTCACAAACATCAATTATTTCAGCCATTACTTCATCTAAATTTATACCCAGTTTAGCTGCAATAGGTCTTGCATCAACTTTTATATTCTCTCCTGCTCTCTCTCTTACTAAACTAGTTAATTCAAATAATTTTGATACAAGAAACCTATTATCCATTTATGTTATTACTATTTAGTAGTATATAAGTTTTTCGGTTTTAAAAAGAATAAAAAAAGAATTAATAAAAAGAAAAAATCTAAGCAGTGGCTTCCATTTCTTCTATCATTGTTTTTAAATGCTCTATTGTTTTAGTATTATCTTGCGGGTTTAAGATTCTACCGCATTCTGGGCAAGTAAAGCTTAATTCCATTGCATGCTCAAAGTTCATTCTAGTGCATAAATTTGGACATATGTAAAGCCCTTCTCTGAATTCCTGCTCTTTCTTAAGCTTGTCTTTCAGCTGTTCTAATCTCTTTTCCTGAAGGGTGGTGTATACCTCTCTAAAACGCTTGTCATTTAAAGTCCAATAGCTAATATACCAGCCTTTTTGCCTGTCTTTTTTCCTTATATAAGTAGCTAGATGGAGGTTGTTTAATTTATAAAGCATATTCCTTACTTTATGTATTTCCTCCTTTATATCTTTAGCAATCTTAAATTCAGATATATTTTCCTTATCTTTCAGATATTCAACTAGCCTGAGAGCACTCTCTCCAGCTACCTCAACAGTTGTTTTAGTTAATACCTCTTTAGCGATTCTCATATTATCATCCTCGTTTAGTCTTTTATCTACTTAGATTGTGTAACTTTGCGTTACACCCCCGATAAACTAGTGTATATATTTCTAGGATTTACTCTTTATAAATTTTTTGTTTATTTCATTAAACCAAAAGGTTTAAAAGTATAATTACATTATCTTTTGTTTATGAGCTTATTTTTTTCTGGATCAAATGCCACTTCTCTCGGAACTAAAGAGAAGATAATTTTTCTTTTAGCAAAAGAATGGCCACAATCTACAAAAGAAATACATAGCAACCTAAAAAAGAACTTTACAATCAGTATAAGTTATCAAGCTGTTCATAAATTAGTAAAGCAGCTTTTGGAAATTAATATCCTTGAGTTTAAGAATAAAAAATATTTACTTAACTTTGATTGGATAAAAAATACGAGTCAATTTTTTGAGACAAGTCTGAATAATTATTCTAATGAGTCAATAATAAAAACTGGTTTTAACATTAATTTAGATTTGAATGAGATTCAATATGTTAATTTTAATTATCTTCATGAGCTAAGAAACTTATTCTGGGCAGTAGAAGCTAACCAAAGAAGAAAAATCATTGAAGATAAAGAAAATGAAAGAATTATCTGCATAAATCTTCAGCATTGTATTGGCGCAATAGCTAACCCTGAAAATGAATATGATCATATGAAAAATTTAAAAAAAATAAAAGCAAAACAATTCACTCTTATAAGAGGAGACACTATCCTGGATCATTATGTAAAAGATTTCTATGAAAAAAATGAAAATAAGGCAGTCAACATAAAATTAGGTGTGAAAGATATTGCATTAGTCTCAGAACAATGGGCCTTCTATGATCTACTTGTAGAAGTATATTTCAGCAATGATTTTTTAATATTACTTGACAAAATATATAATAGCATTACAAATCTCTCTGATTTAAATCTAAATTCTTTTTTCAAAGAGCTAAGAGATATGCCTTATCAGAATAGAGCAATTATTCATAAAAACAGGGAATATGTAAAAGAAGTAAAACTAAAAACAATGAGTTATTTCTTGAAAAAAGATAATATTTAAATAAAGTTGTCATTTCTTAGTAGAAAATGAATGGTTCTGGAAGAGATGGATTAAGTGAAATTTTATTACGTATATTTGGTAAGACCTATTTAGAAAAAACAGATAAAGGTGAATTTATTTTTCTTCAACCTAAAAGAATAATTTCAAAACAAACAACTGAACCAATGTTAAGAGAATATGCATATAATATTGCAGAATTAGCTAAAGATTTTTCTATTAATTCACCAAAATCATCTGAACAAAAATCATCAGAAGGGTTTTTAACAGATTTAACACCAGAACAATATTATAGATTAATAAGTGCAACACCTTATGCCTATGTTATGGAAAACATGGATAGAAAAAAAGGAGGTCTTATAGGAAGGATTGATGCATTTTATATTGCCATTCCTTGGTTGAATTTATTAGGTCTTGTAGATAGTGAAGAGATTAATATTTCAAATATAGAAAACAGAATATTCAAAAAAGATCCTTATTATGAGTATATTCGATACCAAGCGCATTTGCATAATGGAAATCTGATTTTAGGGTATCAAATATGTCGTCGTGAGGGACCTTTATCAAATACTGATATAATAAAAAGAATACATGACATAGCAAATAGAGATCAATGTATGGAAGGCTTCACTTATCTAATTGTTGACCAGCATTCTGGAGGGGATGCTCCTTATGATTTTGAAAATAAAGCTTCTAGGGACTTGGTAAAAAGAAGAGGGATGAAAAAATTAGATACTATCTATAACGAACCTCATCAATGGACTTTTTGGGGCGCTCCTTTGAAGTGTTAATTTCTTATTTTTTTCTAAAAAAATCCTTTTTTTCTTAACAGAAACATTTAAATACTAGTTTAGTATACTATTTTGTATACTAATATATAAATAGTTGTAAAAATCTAGTTTATAGAGCTAAAATGATAATTAAAATACAGAAAATTATCGTGGAAACTTATGGAGATATGCTTAGAGAGAGGACTAGAAAATTGCTAAGAGATATTATGTTGTTGCTCTGTGTGTTTTTTGCAATGTTATTAGTGAGTGAGTTGACTAAAGGCAGCACAATAACTCTATTGAATGTTCCCTATAGAGTTGATATTTTATTATTTTATATGTTATGGTTTATATTGATATTGAGCACAAGCATCCTTTTCAAGGATTTCAGAAATTTTCTTAACATTGCTTCTACTTTTATTATAACAAGATTCCCAAGAATGAATGGTGATTTTACTCCTGGAAAAATGATATTAAGAGATCTAGTCCAGATTTTCCTTCTTTTCTTGATATTTTATCCTTTATCAGAATCATTAAAGAATTTTTCATTTTTTGGCGCAGAAATTATTTATTTTGTTTCAATGGCTTTCCTCCTTATGTGCCTTATCTTTGTTTATCATATGCTTACAAATTTCTCTAAGATGATTGATCTTCATTTTGAGAAAGTTATTACTCACTTAGAAAAAAAAGACCACTTACATTAAAAAATGAGCCTAGAAACAATTACTTTAGCAATATTTGCACTAACCTATCTCTTGATAATAAGCGAGATGATACATGAGACAGTCGCTGCATTAATCGGAGCTCTGCTCATGATTGTGTATGGAGTAGTGGATTATAATGCTATAGGCGGATTAATTGATTTTAAGACTTTAACTGTTGTTTTGGGCATTTTTATTATTGTGAATGTTGTAGATAAATCAGGATTGTTTGAGTTTCTTGCCCTAAAATTTTTGAAGTTGACTAAAGGAGATCCTTTCAAACTTATGTATGGCGTTGCTTTTCTTGGATTTGTTGTCTCTGTTTTTTTAACAGAGATTCCTACTGCGATTATTTTAGGAACAATTATAATAAAAATCTGCAAAAAGCTTAATTTAACTCCTATCCCTTATCTTATGATAATTGCTGTGGTTGTTGATATAGGAGGATTATTAACTCCAATAAGCTCTATACAAAACATAATGATTACTTCGGCTGTAGGAATGAAATTCTCTGAATTCACTTTTTTTATGCTGCCTCTTTGGATTATAATCTTGATTGCTTCTTTTATTTTTTTCAGGATTTTGTTCAAGAATGAATTTATTCAGGAGAAAATATCAAAAGAAGAACTTGAAAACTTGATGAAGATGGATGAAAGAGAAGAAGTGAAAAGCTGGAAATTATTCAATAGGAGCTTATTTATTTTGACATTAATCATTATCTTTTTTTTCCTTCAAGATATAACTGGAATAGGAATAGAGGCTGTAGCAATGACAGGCGCCATTTTGATGCTTTTGTTAAGCAGCGCCAATCCAGATGAGATTTTTTCTAAAGTTGAATGGTCTGTGCTTGCATTTTTTGTAGGAATCTTCATAGTTATAGGCGGAGTGGAAAAAGCAGGTTTATTAGAACAATTCACAATATTTATTTCAGGGTACATGAAAAGTCCTTTATCTGCAGTGTTTATTTTAATGATCTTGACAGCTATTGTCTCATCCATAATGAATAATATCCCTTTGGTTGCTATATTAATACCCATTGCAAAAGGCCTGACAACGATGTTTGCATTGGAAAATAACATCTTGTTTTTTGCGATTGCTGCTGCAACTTGCTTAGGAGGAAATATTACTCCTATAGGAAGCGCATCTAATGTTATTATATTAGGAATGGCTGAAAAAGAAAAAACACCTATTGGTTTCAATAAATTTATTAAAATAGGAACAATGTATACTGTATTAACTATATCTGTGTCTTTGATATATTTTTTTGTTAGAATTTATTTAATAAGATAATTTTTTAAATTATTTAGGATTTACTCCTTTTTATGTTGCTTTACTTAGTTATCTTGATTATTCATATTCTGATAAGTGATATTGTGTTTTATTTGACAAATAATTTGACTGTTGCATTGCTTTTTAGGTTAATTGTAATAGGCGCTATTCTATATTTTTTTAGAGAGAGATTTAAGTTTAGGATAAGATTCGATTTTTTAGCTATCTTAATAGGATTAGTTATCTTTATATTATGGGTTGCTCTAGAAGGGTATTATCCTCATTTTGGAATTTCTTCTGTTATTTCTTATAATCTTGTTGAGGTTATAATAAAAATGATCACTTTTGTTGTCATAACCCCTGTAATTGAGGAATTTTTCACAAGGTTCTTTTTGATAAGATGGGTGATAAGCAAAGATTGGATTAAGATTCCTTTAGGAAAATACACCTTTGGAAGCTTCCTTGTTTCTGTTTTCTTTTTTGGGTTTGCGCATTCAAGATGGCTGCCTGGATTGATTTCAGGGGTTTTGTTGAACTTGCTTTTTTATAAGAGAAAAAATATAGAGTCATGTGTTTTGGCGCATGCTGTAGCAAATCTTGCCTTAGGGATTTATGTTATATATACAGGAAATTGGCAGTTCTGGTAGTTCATACTACTAATTAGTTAATACAGGCAAAACATTTATAAATATAAAGTTGTTTTCTCTTCTTATTAATGTTTTTGGGGGTTAATAAAATGAAAAGAATACTAGCTTTATTATTAGTAGCAATATTAGCAATGACAGTTGTCTTTGGGCAAGTAGGAAGTCCTAATACAGAATGCCAGGATAATGGCTTTGATTATGGTATTGCAAAATACCAATGCGGAAGCACCTCTCCTGAAGAAGGAGACGGAACAGGATTAAGTGTTACTTGGAATGCTGTAATGTTTAATGATGAAGAAGTACAATGCGGATCAGCTGACTGGACATCAACTTATGAAATAGCTGGAGTTCTAGTAAAATCAGCAACAAACACAGATGTATGGCCAGGCGGAATGAGCGGAACAGTAGAAGGATGGGAAACAACCAATCCTCAAGATCAACCAATCTTACACAGCATAAGCCACATAACTTTCTGCGGTGATGAGCACCAAGTTCCAGAATTCAGCACATTGACATTCGGAGCTGCTATAATTGGAGCAGGATTGGCTTTAGTGTTTTTAAGGAAAAGATAAATTAATTTTTCTTTTTCGTTAATTTTTTATATTTTTCTCAAATCTAACTTATAAATGAATAAACGAATCATATTAATCTGTTTTTTTATTTTTGTTCATATACCTATTTTATCTTTTTCCTTTTTTAATGTAAAAAGCACACTGAATTCTTTAATAGGAAATTATCCTTTGCATTTTATTTCTTTTTTTGGATTGTCTTTTATTTTAAGTTTAATATTAATAAACAAAGAACATAAAATTAAATATCCTTTTACCATATGTTTTCTTTATTCTATATTTATTGCTATTTTTAGAGAAATGCTTCAACAAACATTAACAAACATAGGAGTTAGTTATGTTGATATTTTGGTCGCTGTAGCTGGTGCAGGAAGTTATAGTATTATTGGAATAATTGCATATGAAACAAAGTTATTTGAGAAATATTGGATAAAACAAATTAAGCTAAAAAATTCTTAGATTTTTTGGCCATAATTTCTGCGAATACATTATAAAAATAAAAAAGAAAATAGTAACTATAGTTGTTATTATAATCTCTTT
>CAYMPC010000049.1:0-7341 GCA_964392465.1 uncultured Methanosarcinales archaeon
AGATATACAGATTTGGATCTGGGTAAGGTATTCCTTTTTCTGAAAAGTTAGTAAGATAATCTTCAAATCTAGGTGCAAGGTCTTTTTTTATGTTTTGCAATAAGGAAGGAGCGCAGGATTTTGTATTGCTGTTCAAGATCCTATAGCCGAAAAAATCTTTTTCCTCTGGCTTTTCTGTACAGATGCTTCCATACATAAAACCTGTCTTTGCTCCATTATAAATAGT
The DNA here is from genome assembly GCA_964392465.1 of uncultured Methanosarcinales archaeon. GTDB lineage: Archaea > Nanobdellota > Nanobdellia > Woesearchaeales > GW2011-AR15 > JAAXVZ01. The sequence goes on from CAYMPC010000049.1 coordinate 227, forward strand.
TGACAAGAAAGACTGTGTCAATGAATAATCTATGTAAGATAGAACCTTTTCACCATCTTCATATGAATTCATTATAAAGAAGGAACTTGTGCCCACTTGTTTTTTTACCTCGCTATATTTAGAATACAAATTTACAATTATTGTAAATATAACTATAATAATAACAATCATAAGGAAAACTGAATATTCTGTGGCTTTTTTTTTCATATCAGTTCCTCAATCTTACCTCAAGCTGTTTAATCCCTTGTTTTCCCTCATAGGGGATGTATAGCAAAGCATCGATTTCACCTATTTCAATATCTTCCATCTCTTTGCAATCCTTTTTTTCATTTATTATTTTGTTGTCAATAATCATATTCCAGCAGATTTTTTCCCCAAATGCCTCTATTAATATTTTATTTAGCTCTTCTTTGGTATTATCGTAATCTTCTTTTGCATAATCCAAGAGTATTGTGTCTTTTAAATTGCCTTCTGGGGTTTCTGCTCTCAACAGATTAATGAACATTAAGTCATTATTGAGTTTTTGTTTATATGAAGTAACATCAAAAGAAGATGTTTTTATGAATTGCAAAGATAATATTAATATAAAAAGGAAAATAATAATTACTATAGCAGAGATAATATCCACTTCAAGAAAAGCTTTTTTTGTTATTTTCGCCATGCTACCTCAACCAAAAGATTACCTGGTATTAAGTCATCTTGATTTTTTACTAAAACAAAATATCTTTTTTTTGTATAAAGATATTGTGATGAAAAAGTTAAAGGTTTTATATCTTCAAAATATTCTTTGTTATAGAAAAGGATTGTTTCTTTTTCTTGAAGGCTTTCTTTATAATGCAAAGTTAACCTGGCACCTATGCTCGGCTTCATTCCGGTTAACCCTTCTACAAAACCAGCATCATCTATAGACAAGGGAAGCATACAATCTGAAACACTTTCTTGTACAAATTTTTCTTTATCTATTACACCAGGCATTGCCCTAACATTTTCATCTGATATAAAACAATCTGGAGAGTATAAGATTCTCTCTGTAAAAGTGTAAAACCTTAAATCATCTAATTCAAGATTTGCTTTTATGCTGCTGTTTAAGAAAGTAACTATGAAACCTACTATAAAAAGAGTTCCTATAATCCTAAATACCCAAAGTATCCATTCTCCAGAGCTACCTTTTTTATTCATTATTTAATAATACCTCTTTTGCATTAAGAAACTCAACCTTGCTTCTTTTTAATATTACTAATTCAATAGGGATGACTGTTTTTTTCTCTCCTATTGTTTCAATAATAGGATCAAGCTCATTGTATTCTATTGTCAAAGAAGGATTATTAAGATAATATGATTTGGCACTGCCTATAATATTGTTTTCTCCTTCTTTTTTGTAAATCTCAATATTTTTTTCTTCTGCCTTGAATGAAAATCCCATTAAATCCCTATCATGGACATAGATAAGATTATTTGGGCTGCTTAGCGCTGCTTCTGTCACAAGCGCAAGATCCATTGAGAGATAGTTCCTTTCAAAATATTCTGAATTGGTTATCAAAAGAACAAAAGCCATGAGCGGAACAAAGACAACAAAAAACGCAATGAAAAGATTAACTAACTTGCTCCATATCATAGAAAAATCATCATTTGGCATTATGTACTACCTCTTTTTAAGAAATAAATTTTCATATGTTTATTTATTATTGGAAGTATTTAAAATTCTTTCGATATGAAAATAAGAATAATTAAAAACAAAACATATATAAACTTTAAAATGATGAAGGAATCTGTGGATGTGGGCGTATTAAGAAAAAAGAGAGGAACAACAACTTCAATACTTCAATTTATAGGTATAATTGTTTTAGCTGTTGCTTTTTTTTTAATAATCGCATTGATATTCAAAGAAAAACTGGCAAAATTATTAATCTCTAACTATGGCTAAACAAAAAAAAGGATTTATTGCACTTGATCATCTTGTAGGAATGCTTTTAGTTCTTTTTGTTATTGTAGTACTTTTAGTTTCTACTGGATTGTATAAAACAATACTTAATATGTTTGCCAAAGACACTTTATGTGAGGCAAGTTTTATTGTAAGCGCAATGTCAAGGCCATTATTGCAGATTGGCAATCCAGCAATTGATCCTGAATGCCAGGTAAATAAGATAATTTTTGTTAATAAGAAAAAGGATGAAATAAAAGGAGATAGTATGCAGGCAATACTTGAAACTAATTATGCAACAACTCTTCCTGATCAGAAATGGGATACTTTTACAAGAGTGAAAGAATGGAATGCAAAGTGCGGGCCGGGAAATGAATTACCAGAAAGTGCCAAGTATCCTTATTTTGAAGAATATGCACAAGAAGTAAATGGAGGAGATAGGAGCGAGATAATTGCAAGCAGCGCAACATCAGAACAAAAAGAGTATGTAAGGAAGAGATATAATATGGACAAAGTGTTTGCAGAAGAGATGAAAAGATGCTGGGACATTGTTGGGCAGGGAGAGCTGCCTTTATTTGAAAACTGGTTTACATTGATTGATTGTGATGAGAATAAATCAGGTGTACAAAAATGCAATACTCTTGGAGACTGGGTATCTGCTGTAGCAAAAGGAAAGGTTAAGGATACTGCTAATTTTTGCGTATTATGCTCAAGACTTAAATTTGACGAGGAAGTCAGCAATGAATTTCAAGGATTGACTACTGGAAAATATTCTTCTTTAAGCAGGTGGATGGGAAATAACCCAAAAAGAGTAGGAGAGTCGATGAGCTATTATGAATATATATATAATCCTGATAAAATGGGCAGTTTTGCTGAACAAGGACAACCTGAATATTCAACAGATAAGCCATATGCTGTTGTATTTGAAAGAGTCAATCAAAACACAAAATCTGGAGCAACATTAATTTCTCTTGGTTTTATAAAATATGATGATGAAGACGTATATTATCAAAATAGACTTGTATTAATTCCATATGAAGATATATCAAAAGAGTGTGATTACCTTGTTGCATCTACTATATAAAATGAAAAAGAAAAAAGCAGAAATTACAATAGAGACTGTTGCAATATTTTTATTAGCTTTAGGGCTTATTGTTGTTGCTATTTTTTTGATTGTGAGGAATAAAAATGTATTGGAAAGTTTGTTGAATTTATTTAGAGGGTTAAGATGAAAAAAAAAGCAATTGCTCTTTCAACAGTTATAATTCTTATTTTAGCTCTTTTTGTTGTTGGAATTGGTTATAATGTTATTATGGTTTTGAAAGATGTTGGTGAAGAGGGTATAGATACCTTATGGCCAGAAGAAGGCAATTTTTCACCTTTTAAGTTTGGACCAAAGACAGCTAGAGAGATTAATGTTGATAATTCTATAAAAGCTTTGATATGCAGCATAAATGCCATTACTTATTTTGATTCAATATATGAAGCAGAAAAGGATAATGGCCATATGGAAGAAATAAAAAGAGAGGATTTTTTTAATACACATTATTCTAGTGCTAATTTTTGGGAAAATTCTTGTGGAAATATTGTTCCCACTTCATTAGATGAACTTGATGAATCTGAAGTAATTGTTGTAGATGAAGTAGAGGGAGAAGGAGAGGTTGAAATAAGCTCAAACAATGGACAAAAATGTTATGATGCTTATGGTTTTTGTGTTTATAGAGAGTATGCACCTTCTGGACCTGGAAATATGTATTTTTACAAAGATGCTAAATATAATGCTGAGGATATAACTACCTGCCCTCAAGAAACACCATATTGCCAAATGGTCTGTCCTTTAGAAATAAGAAGCACATGCAAACCAGATGAAACTCCTGTGAAACATTGCGGAAGCGGTTGGGGATATGGAGATAATATCCAATATTGCATGAAAAATGGGTATTATTGCCAACAAGATTGCAAAGACGGTTGTTTAGAAGAAGGAGGAAAGGTATATTGTGAAGAAAATAAATTAGATATTGAGACTATGATAAAGACTAATGCAGAACAAGCCAGAATCTTCGGCTCTGTTGATTGCACTGGAGGAAAACAATATGGCGGAAGCTGTGTTAAATGTTCTTATGATTATAATCCTCCTTATTTCAAATGCTATGTTAATAATTTTAATCTGCCGCAATCTGGCTTTGAGGACAAATCTTTTTTAGAGAATTGGGTTGCTGGAATTGGTGATCCTGAGTATGTTGTGTATTATGAAGCCTTCCCCCAAGGTGAAGAAGCATACTGGCAAGTTGATTATGGAAGTATGACTCCTCTTGCTTTATATGGGGGTGCTGTTGCTTCGATTATTCTACCTGTTAACCCTAATTTAATCACAAAAGCTGTCAATATAAAAAGTGTTGGATTAAAAGCTGTTCTTGCTGAAACAACTATTGGAAGTTTAGTTAGTTTTGGTGTCAGACAAGCTAAACTGTTTAAGCAAAATCTCTTTTTTCTGAAAATAAAAAATAAAGACCTTGTATTCAAGTTACAGTTGATGCAGGATGCAATGGATAACTTTGGAGGAAAATTAAATCCTTTTAAAGAATTTGGAGAATTGGATTCTACTGAATTTTTGCCTATCTATAGAAAATATATTGATGATGCCGGCAAAATAAGTGATGAGACTGCACTTTTTACAGAGATGGCAGATGAGGTAAACAGACAGTGGGTAAAAACTTACACAGGAACATTAACTCCTGCAGAATTATCAACACAGTCAGGTACCTATTCTCAAATATTTTTAGACGAAGCAATTAAACCTACTTTAGCAAGCAATATAGACATTGCTGCTGCCAGAATAGCAAGAACCTTTGATATCCCTCTGGCAACTTTTTTTGGTAAAGGAAAATTAAGTGAGGAAGCTCTTAATACTTATTTAGATACTGCTGTTAAAAGAAGTGAAGATATTCAAACAATCTTTAAGTCAGGATTTTTAAATAAAAATGTTGATCAATTAGCCTATTTTAATAAACTAAGTTCTGGATTGGATATGACTCTGGATAGTAATGTGAAGTTTGGTGCACAAATAGATGAAATAATAAAAAGTCTTGAAAAAACAAACAGAGTGAATGATGTTGCAAACTTTTTGTTTACAAAAACTCCTTTGAGAGTTCCTGCAGACTTAGCTAAATTTGAGTATAAACTTGCAAGAATTGGATTAACTCCATTTAATACAAAAAATAGGTGGGCAACATTGCTTTTAATAACCTGGATGGCTGATTTAATTGAAAGTGAAAATGACAAATTTTTGCCTCATGGAGTAAATACTATGGTATTAAGAAGCCCAAGTATGTTTGGATATGGTTATGAATATGATTTGGAATCTGCTACTCCTTATACTATCATTATTAAAAATGAGGGAACAGATAAAAATGGATATAAAAGATTCTACCTTGCCAGCCCATGTGAAGCAGATCTTGAAGTTTCTAAAGTAAACTTTTATCAGACTCTTTCTGCAAAAACTTTTTGGGGAGAAACAGCCGGTGCAGATAATATAATGAAGTATGATATCTATAATTTTGGTTCAGGTTATTCAATAGTCAATAAAGGAACTCTTGCATATGCACAACCACCCTCCCCTGTTAAAGTTCAGGAAAAAATTTCAGACTCACCTGATTATCTTACAATAATAACCACATTAAAAAATATAGACTCTTCTTTTAGCAGTATTAATGGTAATACTGATTTAGCTCTAATATTTTCAATTGGAACAAAAAGGTTCGACTCTGGAGAGATAGAAAAGGCACTAAATATTTTCATGATATTGGCAAAGTATTATCCTTATTCTTATGAAACAATTAGACCAGCAAACAATACGAATGTATATATAGATGGGATTTTATCAAACCCTGAATTGTTCCTTAAAATCGATCCTGTAACCTTAAAAGAGATCGCATTTGAGGAACTCACAACAAAAGAAGAAAGGGCAAGATTTTTCGCTCCACTTATGAAAGATACTGGAGAATTTGATTGTATCTCCTATGATACTTATTTAAATTTTGATCCAGGACCAGGAATGACTTGTGAGGAAAGATTAGCTAATTATTTAACTGTAGACACTCACTTACCTCAGTATGTTTTTAATAGAAACGGAAATAATTTTTATCAATTAATATATGAATATAATATGCGTCTTAGAAGTATCTATGAAAATGCTTATCTTTCTTGGTTTTATTTTGATATCTCTGGTGTTGATGTTAGTAGAAAAGATGATGGCTTATCGGGAGATAAAGCTACATATAGAGATATAAATAAATGGGTTTCTTTTTCTTATGAAGAAAGAAAGGAAGAATACTATAAAGCATATGACGAACTAGTAACAAGATTAACAGAAGGATTCGATCCAGATAAAGACACTTTTTGGTGTTTAACTGATGAAGGGTGGGGTATTAATTTTGGTACTTGTGCTTTAAGTTCAGGTGGTAGTCTACCCAGCTATGGAGGCACTCTTCCAAATTATGAGTCTGGCAATATTTTGATTCCAATTCATATTAAATATGCAAAAACAGAAATTGATGATAAGTTGCTTCCAACATATTATAACATGATTTCTTTTGTTAATGAGTATGAAGCTATTTATAATAGATATTTAAGTGATACAGATATATCCAATGATAGAGATAGTGAACTTTTAGACAAAAAAGAGTTCTTTGAAAAAAAGGCAGAACTTGGTGAAGGATGGTTTGAAAAAGAAGATCTTAGAAAGTGGTTTGAGATAAGTGAAGAAATAATAGATAGAGGTTTGATAACAGACAGTTCAATGGCAATAAAAGGAGTTGAAGATATTAATCTTGCAGGGGATGGAGATACCTTCCCTGATGATGTTATACCTCTTAATTCATGGGGTATACAATTGTATGCAAATTTAGAGGAAGGAACAGATCCAAATTATTGCTATCAAGCTTATGACCCAAAGATCCAAGCAATTATTAATACATTAAGTGTTTCGTCAATGTTTTTGGATGACGTAGTAGGTGCTTTATTTGCTGCTGGATGTGGTTTAACTGGTGTTGGCGCAACTATGGTTACAGTTTGCTACAAAGTAGGTGCTGCTGCTTTTAATTTAATTTCTGCACATACAATACAGGAACTGCAGAAACTAAGAAAGTGGCCAAAGAGAGGAGATGTGTAGTATATTATAAAGGATAATCTCAAT
>CAYMPC010000050.1:0-2609 GCA_964392465.1 uncultured Methanosarcinales archaeon
GAATGTTTTTATGCTTTTAAAAAGAAGTCTACCTTATTCGTATGTAAATGGTTTTAACAACCTTGATTTTCTTAATAATCTTTTTTTAAGAATAAAGCAGATTGGGTTTATGCTTTCTGGTTCTTATGAACTTAATTTTATTAATTATGTTCCTTTATTAATTATTTCGATAAGTGTGCTTTATTTGTTAGTTTCTTATTTACAAAATAAAAAAAATAGAAAGAGTATTGTATTAATAGCTATACTTCTATTTATGTATGTTCAATCAATATTCACTCCAACTAGACTTAGAATAGAACATATAAGCCTTTTTTTCCCTTTTTTTATTATATTAACTGCAAGGTTCATAAACATCTTAGAAGAAAAAAGACTAATCTTATTAAAAATAGGTCTAGTATTAATGTTAGTAATATCTAATTTTATGATACTATCAAAATATTATATAAGTTATACAAAAAATGAAGAAGTAATTATATATAAGGGGTGGTGGTATCCTTCAAAAAGTATAAGTGAGATGTCTGATTACCTTCAAAGTAAGAATATAACTTCGCCAATTGATTGTACTGGTCTATATGGTGAAGCACTTAGCGTATACAGTAACTTTCAGTTGTCCCCTATACCTGTATGGAATATTAGCAATGAATTAATTAATAAGAGACATTTAATAAGTAAAAACTATTTTCTTGTAGACTCTCCTAAAGAATACCTTGGTGGTTCATTATACGACTTTATTAATATTCTTGAAAAAAAGAATTTCACATATAAAATTGAAAAAGAAGTATATATTAGTAATACTGCTCAATTGTATTTGATACAAATAGAATAAAACATTTTAAAATAAAAAGAAATTAGAGATTATTTTCTTTACTATTCCTTAGCAATAAGAAATATTTAAAAAGAAAAGCCTATAAACTGATATTAACATAACCTTTTAAAATAACTTGTTTTTTCCAATTAGGATTGATTAAGGGTTGATTGGTGTAAATAAATGGCAAAATTATACAAAGTAAGAAAAAAATGCATGATATGCGGAAACGTGTTTTATCCAAGATACGCAGGATCATTATATTGCGAAGATTGCAAGAACAGAAAGAAAGAAGAGACAGAAAAGAAAATAATAAAGAAAGTCGCTGTGAAAAAAGCTAAGGCTAAAAAAGTCAAATCAATTAAAAAAACAGTCAAAGTAAGCAAGACAAAGAAACAGAAACAACCAAAGAAGATAGTTAAGAAGATGACTAAAAAAGCCAAAAAAATTTCTAAGAAAAGATAAATTTCTTCTTTTTTGTTTTATTTCTGGTGTTTTGTTCTATTTTTGTTCTATAATTTTCACTACTCCGTTTTATTTATAAAAAGATAGTGCTTTCTCTTATCACTAGTGAGTATTATGTCAGAAATACCTGAAGCAAAAATAGAAATTTTTACTAGTCCAACATGCCCTTTTTGTCCTGGTGCTGTCAAAGCTGCAAAAGAGCTGTCAAAAGAGAGAGAAGACTTTAAGATAGAGGAAACTAGCACAGGAACAGAAAAAGGGAGAAAAAGAGCTAATAGTCTAGATGTCAGAAGTGTTCCTACTTTATTTATAACAGGACCAGGAACAGAAGAAAGAATCGGCTATATTGGCGTACCTTCAAAACAAGCATTGAATAAAATGCTGAATATTGCTCTTGGAAAAGAAAAATGGGAAAGTAAAGAAGGAAAAGAAGGTTTATTTTCAAAGATAATTAAAAAAATAGGAGGATGATAAAAATGTCAAAAGTAAAAGTCTATACAACAAAAACATGCCCTTACTGCTATATGCTTAAGGACTATTTGAAAGCCAACAAAGTTGATTTTGAGGATGTAGATGTTTCTTCAGACTATGAAGCAGCAATGGAAATGGTCTCTAAATCAGGCCAGAGAGGTGTGCCTGTTGCTGATATAGACGGAAACATTGTAGTTGGTTTTGACCAGCCTACAATCGCAAAATTGCTTAAATTGAAATAATTGGTTTTTATTTTTTTCAATAAAAATATATATTACCCTTTCTAACTAAAAAGTATGATAAGTTTTGCATGCCAGGATATTGAGTTCAAGGATTTGTTGAGATGCAGTTTCCAGTTGAACAAAACTGAATATAATGTCATGATGTTCCTTCTTAAGACAGATAAGCAGTTTACAGCAACAAAATTAGCAGAGGTTATGCAATTAGATAGGACAACTGTACAAAAAGCTATTAAAAAATTAGCAGAGAAAGAATTGGTAATAAGGAAACAGGAGAATCTTGATAAAGGAGGGTATTTGTTTCATTATAAAATATTCAATAAGGAAGAGATAAAGCAGAGAATGAAGAATATTGTAGAAAGATGGCATGATGCTGTAGTTGAAGAGATAAAAAAATGGTAAAAAAGTAAAAGAAAGTAAAAAAATCCTTATTTAATATATCCCCTTACAATCATTCTTCCCATGGATGTTAATTCAACAGATACTCTTCCTTTTTCTTCTTTTGTCTCAACAAGACCCATTGTTTTTAATCCTTCAGATTTCAAATTGCCATTTATATGATAAGAGATTAAAGGCAGGCTCATATTTGTTTTCTTGCTTAATTCATCAAGAGAGGAACAACAGTTTTT
>CAYMPC010000050.1:2619-3179 GCA_964392465.1 uncultured Methanosarcinales archaeon
ATGCAATATTTTCAAGATCTGCATTTTTTTATCTGGGATAAGTCTGTAATAGCTGAATTTCATAACAGGAAGCATCATTGCTTCTTCTCCTGAAGTCGCAAATGCTTTAAATCCATTTACAAAAGCAGCGCTTGTTGCTGCACACCTTGTTACTCTGTCTCCTGTTGCCACATTAACTAGGATTTCTTTGTCTTTTTCTTCTGCCCTTATTTCAGAAATTGTTTTGAATGTGTTCTCCCAAATTTCTATTTCATTATTCCCTTCTATATAGATTATATGTACAGGCACTTTGAATTTATCTAGATCTTGTCTTACTTTCTCTGCTTCTTCTCTCCTACTTTCTGAAGAAACCAAAATTATTTTTTCTGTGGGAAACTCCCTCAATCCTACAAAAAGAGATTCCATATGATCTCCCATTGGCGCAATTACAATGTGTTTCATAATTTAATTAAAATATAGATTTGTTTATAAAATTATTTTTTTAATAATAAAACAATATGCGAGTGTCGCCATATACTTGTTTTAGCGAATGGCTGAGACTACTCTCTTAAGATAGTTTT
>CAYMPC010000050.1:3189-7165 GCA_964392465.1 uncultured Methanosarcinales archaeon
CTGAAAGTATAGAACAATCTGTTTCTCCTGAAACTCTGTTCCTTAATGCATTCTATAAAGAGTGGGGAATAGATCTTAAGCAACCTTATGAACAAAAAGAAAAAGAAATGTATAAATTATTACATTGCTTAGTAAAAATTCCGGGTATGGATTATTCTCAGGAGCAACCTACCTTAGCTGAACTAGAGATACAGCTTCTAAGAGATAACAACTTTAAAGGTATTTGATTTCTATCTCCGATACTTTTATATACCTCTTTTTTTTTGAATAAATCATGCAAAAAACACTAACTTCTGATAATTCCGACGATAATACACCTGCTGCAGCAACATCAAATGAAAAAAAAGATAATGAAGATAATAAAAAACCAATTGCTTTAGAATTGGCAAAAAAACAAAGAGAAATCTCAATTGCTGAGTTTTTTGAGAAGAACAGGCATTTATTGGGTTTTGACAATAAGAAAAAAGCGCTCTTGACAACTATCAAAGAGGCAGTTGATAATTCTTTGGATGCGTGTGAGGAAGCTAAAGTGATTCCTGAGATTGTTGTGATGATAACTGATATGGGAAATGAAAGATACAGAGTCTTAATAGAGGACAATGGACCAGGAATAGTAAAAGAACAGATTCCTAATATCTTTGCAAAACTATTATATGGAAGCAAATTCCACAGGCTAAAACAATCTAGAGGACAGCAGGGAATTGGAATAAGTGCTTCTGTCATGTATGGACAATTAACAACAGGAAGGCCAGCAAAAATAATTTCAAAAATAGGGCCAAATTATCCTGCTTATGAAGTTGAATTAAAACTTGATACTTCAAAGAACAAGCCATCCATAGTATCACAGAAAGAAGTTGAATGGCACAGAGAACATGGGACAAGTGTAGAAATTGATCTTGAAGGTTCTTATCTTAAAGGATCACAATCTGTTGATGAATATCTAAGGCAGACAGCTATCATAAATCCTCATGTAACAATAACATATCAGCCACCGCAAGGCTCTCAAGAAATGTTTGTCAGGGCAACTGAAGAGATGCCTAAAGAGCCTAAAGAAATCAAGCCTCATCCATACGGTGTTGAGCTAGGGATGCTGATGAAGATGCTTGAAAATAGTGAGTATAGGACATTACAGGCTTTTTTGACAAATGAATTTTCTAGGGTGGGAAGCGGAACTGCAAAAGAGATATGCGAATCCTCATTTTTATTGCCTAATACCCCTCCGAAAAAATTCAGCAGAGAGATGGCTGAAAAACTTCTTGAAGGTATCAAGAAAACAAGAATAATGAATCCTCCAACTGACACTATTTCTCCTATTGGAAATGAATTACTTGAAAAAGGATTGAAAAAAGAAGTAAATGCTGAATTTTATGCATCTACCTCAAGACCTCCTGCAGTATATAGAGGAAATCCTTTTATTATAGAAGCTGCAGTAGCTTACGGCGGTAATCTTGTAGAAGACAAATCTGTTGAGATTTTAAGATTTGCAAATAGAGTTCCTTTGTTATACCAGCAGGGAGCTTGCGCAATAACTAAATCAATAATGGGAACAAATTGGAAAAGCTATGGATTAAAGCAATCTAATGGCAGTATTCCAATGGGTCCTTGCCTTATTCAAGTTCATATGGCTTCTGTCTGGGTGCCTTTTACAAGCGAGGCTAAGGAAGCAATTGCGCATTATCCTGAGATCATAAAAGAAATCAAGCTTGCTCTGCAGGAAGTAGGAAGAGAACTTGGAAAATATCTTAGCAAGAAGCATAGATTGCATCAAGAACTAACAAAAGTAGATTACATTTCAAAATATCTCCCTCATGTCAGCGGTGCTTTACAGGAAATATTGAAATTAGATGATAGAGAAAAAGCAAAATTAGAAGAGCATCTGAAGGTTGTTCTTGAAAAGACAAGATCTGTGAAAAAAGAAGAACTTGAAGAATTAAAAAAAGATTATGGGCCAAAAAGAACAAGAGAAGATGGGGATATAGAAGATTTTGATGAATCAGAAGAGTCAGAAGAAGATATGGAAAAGGATCAAGATTATTCAGATGAAGATAATGAAAAGGAAGAGGAGTTTTAAAATGACAGAAGAAAATCCAAATGTTCCTGAGAGGATAAAAAAGGTTTCAAACAATATTTACAGTGAAATAATAAAAGAGCAAAAACCAGAAATATCTATGCCATTGAGAAGTTTGGCAAATGTAACCTATGATGAGAAAGTAGGGTATTTTGAGCTTGATAACAAGTTCAAATCTAGGACATTGACTGCTTCAACAGTAAAGACCTTTGCCCAGACATTAAAAATGATGGCACTCTCAAAATCAATTGTTGAAACAGATGACATTGCCACAAAAAGAGAGACTTATTATGTGAGCAAAAACTGGGGAGATGCCAGATTTCATGAACAAATGGAATCTGATACTGTTATGGATGACATTGAAGCTATGTTTATGGTTAATAGAGAGCAGCTAGGCTTTGTGCCAGAAGAAAAAGGTGGAGATGTTGCTGGAAAGCTTGTTGTCATAGATAAGGATACAGAATCAGGAAAAGAACTTAGGATAGATTGCACAAAATTCGGCTCTGGTGCTTACTCTATTCCAATTTCTGTTGAACATTTGAAATTTGAGACAGATGCAAAATTCATTTTGGCTATTGAGACAGCAGGTATGTTCCAAAGACTTGTGAAACATGCTTATTGGAAAAAAGCAAATTGTATATTAATGTCAATGGGAGGAGTACCAACAAGATCAGTAAGAAGGTTTATCAGAAGATTGGCAGATGAAAAAAAGATTCCTGTTTATGTCTTTACTGATGGTGATCCTTATGGATTTTTAAACATTTACAGAACATTTAAAGTTGGCTCTGGAAATGCCGCTCACATAAACAAATATTTCTGTGTTCCTCAGGCGAAGTTTTTTGGGATAACAACTCAGGATATAATAGATTATAAGCTGCCTACTCATCCATTGAAAGAAGTCGACATAAAAAGGATTAAGGATGGAATAAAGAATGATCCTTTTGTCAAGACATATAAGCAATGGGAAAAAGCTCTTATTGAAATGGCAAAGATGAAGAAAAGAGCAGAGCAGCAAGCTCTTGCGCAACATGGGCTTAATTTTGTCATAAGCAATTATCTGCCTGATAAATTAAAGAACCCTAAAACGTGGTTGCCGTAATTATTCTCTAGGTATCCAATGATCAACACAGGCAGGAGCGTACATTTCCTTTCCGCCAACATTTACGGTTTGTCCTGTTTTTTTCAACTTTTGACTTCTGGTTGCAGGAAAAGGACATTTATAACATACTGCGGTAAATGATTGATAAACATCAACAATAGAAACAAAATCTGCAACTGTCCCTTTTCCATCTGAGAAAGGAAAGGGTTTTCCAGAGCTTGTAAGATTAAGAGCTGCAAGATATACATTTGTTCCCAAAGTAACAAGCTCTCTTGAAACCTTTATTATTCCTGAATCTAAAAAAATTGCTTCATCAACAAAAACATTTCTGACTCTTCTCTCTAAATTACGAGTAATATATTCTTCAAATAGTTCAGAAGAATCATTTACAGGGATGGCATTCACTTGTACTCCATCATGAGAACATACATTTTCAAGTGAATATCTTGTATCAGATGCACTTTTGAAGATGAAAGAATTTTGATTGGCGTGTATACTTCTCCTGTAATCATGAACAAGTTGGTCTGTTTTCCCAGCAAACATAGGTCCTAAATACCAAGTTACTATGCCTTTTTTTCTGTTATGATTTGTTAGAACATCCATCAAAAAGCAAAAAATAACTGATTATATTTAAATCTTCGTGAATTAAGTGAATTAACAAGGATTTATCCAAAAGTTTTAAAATGCTTTCTTAATTCTTAGTCAATATGGCCTAGTAGCTCAGCTTGGATAGAGCGGCAGCCTTCTATACTCTTTGAAGAGAGCTGAAGGTCGGGGGTTCAAATCCTCCCTAGGCCGCTTTTTTTATT
>CAYMPC010000051.1:0-6746 GCA_964392465.1 uncultured Methanosarcinales archaeon
AGGATTATAGATAGTAGGACAGTTGTCAATATCTCCACAAATTCCATCTTTGTCTATATCATTTAAAGGATCTTTTGGGCAATAATCACAATCATCTCCTATCTTGTTTCCTATCTTATCTTTGTCATTATCTTTTTGGTCAGGGTTATAATACTCAGGACAATTATCCAGTATATCATCTATTCCGTCACTATCAGCATCACCAGAGCATTCTGAGTTTAAGTCACATGCATCTCCTATATTGTTTTTATTACAATCTGCTTGGCTAGGATTGAACTTATTTGGACAGTTATCAATGTTTCCGCAAATATTATCAAAATCAATGTCATTAAGTGGGTCAAAAATGCAATAATCACACACATCTCCAATTCCGTCATTATCAGAATCTTCTTGATTTGGATTATAATTGTTAGGGCAATTATCTTTTAGTCCTTCAATTCCGTCATTATCTATATCATTGAAAAAATCATTTGGATATGTATCACACACATCACCAATTTTATCTCTATCAGCATCCTCCTGATTTATGTTTTGGATAGAAGGACAATTATCTAATGCATCATTTATTTCATCTCCATCTGTATCTATAGAGCACACAGATGAAAAATCACACGCATCTCCAATTCCATCATTATCGCAATCATTTTGATCAGGGTTATACTTATTTGGGCAATTATCGACATCTGCGCAAATAAAATCAGAATCTTTATCTCCTTCAGAAGCAAAAGGACAGGCATCACACGCATCTCCAATGTTGTCATTATCAGAATCTTTTTGGTCAGGATTATAGATAGTAGGACAGTTGTCAATATCTCCACAAATTCCATCTTTGTCTCTATCATTTAAAGAATCATTTGGACATATATCGCATAAGTCACCTTTCCCATCTTTATCAGTATCTGCCTGATTAGAATTTTTTATAACCACACAATTATCGATTTCATCGCAAACATCATCTGAATCTCTATCTGTTTTTAAAATACAATTGGTTAATCCTTGAGAGGTGCATTTTATTGTTCCAACACATAAGTTAATATTACAAGGTGTTTCAAGCGAATAAGATTTTTCGTTATTTACATTTTCATCAATTAATCCATCACAATCATCATCTTTTCCATTGCATATCTCCATTTTTGGTCCAATGAAGTTTTTACAAACTTCCCAAATGCCATTTTTACAAGTCTGTAATCCAGGGTTGCATTCACCAGTATCTTCTCCGCAAAGTTTAGTCTGACCATTTGTGCAGCTACAATCTTCATCAGTACTTCCGTCACAGTCATTATCTAGGCTGTCACAATTTGATTTACTTTCAATTTCTCTGTAATTATTTCCATAGTTGCATTCTTCCCATCTTCCACTTATGCATTTAGAACTTGAGCCTTTGCAAACACCTTGCTGTTTAGGGCAGGTTTTTACTAAATTTTCATCAATTAATCCATTTCCATTATTGTCTAGATTATCACAAAGCTCTATTGCTCCTGTATAAATTGCAGGATTAGTAGGGTTTGGATCTGTAATATCAGGATCACCATCATCATCATCATCAGGATCACAGTAAACTGAATAATATGAACTTTCAAACTCACAATCAGGAGTTATGCATATTGTTCCGGAACAATAGGATGTTACGCTTTTTTCATAAACATAAAGATACTCTCCAATACATTTGTTTTCATTACAAGGAACTTCTTTTTCACAATTCTCACAACCTTGAGTAATACTAGGCAAGTCAGATTGAGGAGTAACAGGCATTTCATAAGGTAATTCAGCATCTATCTCTAAGGCAGGGGCAGGACTAGGAAAAGAATCATACGAAGAGAGCACTTTCTGTGCAAGAACATTTGTCGTATCAGAACCCCCACTACCACTTTCGTATTCGATATAACCCTCGCCGCATTCTTGATAAATCTTAAATAGTTCATCAAGGTCATCTCTGGTGCCTTCTATAACAGAACCATCTGCGGGTAAACAAATACTAGGGTGTACTTGAACTTCTCCACAAAAACAATTAGGAGCATTCCAACCAGTTCTGGAGATTTTTTTACCTGCTTCACACTCTTTTGGACTAGAACAAAGATCTAATACCATTTTATCATCAGCATAAATAGAACAACATACAAAAATTAAAATTATCCCAAACAAGACCCCTTTTTTCAGACCCATAACTCTTTATTATATTCTATATTGTTTTTAAACTTTTTCATACCTTTACAATTGCTTAAACCCTATTAATTACCAATAAGTATTTTAATTAGAAATTCTTTGAAATAAAAATAATGAAGAAATCGCAGACAACACTTTTTTTCCTTTTTGGGATTGTTCTTATTATAATTCTTTTTGGGATTCTTCTTACTAACTTAAAAAAAGAAGAGTCTTTTTTGCAGAACCAGAATAAAAGAATAATTAATTTAAAAGATACTAGAGCTGATTTCAGCAAATACATTGACTTTTGTATAAAAGACTCTGCAGAGCAATCAATACAAGATACAGGAATAAGACAGGAAACAATTGAACAGTATAAAACCTTAGTTATTTCCAGGATTGAAACTTGTACTAATGATTTTTTTTTACAATTAAAAAATCAAAATTATGAAATAACAGAAGGAGAGATAAATATAGGTGTTGAATATAATCCAGAAACAGTCATAGTTGATATAAATTATCCTATTACTGTCGAATATCAAGGCGGAAAAGTAAATTTTCAAGATTTTAACTATGTTTTTGACAGAGAAGAGTCAGTTAAAATACCTAATGGAATTGCTGATAAAGAAATAATATTGACTTCCTCAAACAAAAAAGCACAATTAATTATTCCAAAGGGAACTAAAATAACAGATAAAGATGGCAACCCTATAGAAACAGTTGCAATTAAAGTAGAAGATTTACATTTTGATGGTTTAGAAAACAAATATGTTCTTGGCCAATTGGTCTATAATAACCTTCCAAATGGCTTAATTTTCTCCCAGCCAGTCGATTTTTCTATTGAATTTAGGAAAGAAGACATCCCCTCTGAATATACTGAAAATAATATTATGATTGCATATTGGAATAATGAAACAGGTATCTGGTTTGCAGTTGATACAGAAATAAAAGATAATAAAGCAATTGCTAAAATTACGCATTTCACACACTTTTCCCTTCTTTTTGTTAAGTTCTGGATTATTGAAAATAAACTTTTTGAGCAAAGATTCGCCCCTTTTGGATCAAGTACAGATACAAGTAAGGTCTGGGCAGTAGGAGGAGGAGAGAATAAAGACTTTGGAACAGTATCCTTACAGGAAGAATTTGTTGATGGTGGACCAAGCCAGTTTTTACCTGACTTAAATGCAAACTTTAAGGATTATAAAAAAATTTATGAGAGGTTAGACTTTCTTGCTCATCCAGAAATTAAATATGGATATTTTGAAAACCCAAATAATCCAAAAGATGACGAATTTACTGATTGTGAATCAGATGGACAAAAAGTAGAAGAAGGAGTAACTTATTTTTTTGAGGATAGTTATCCTTATTTTTTTGTAGAAGGTTGTCCTAATTATAAGTGCAGTCCAACAGAAAACTGTCCATTAGATAATAGTTCTTTTTGTAATAATAAAAACTATTGTTCTTCCTATCCTGAATCTCCTGACTCAAATCAAGTATGTATGCCTTACATTAGTGGGAGTATTTCAACTGATGTATCCTCTCTAAACAGCGGAAACTTCCCTTGTTGTCCTATTGAGAAAAGCGAAGTGAATTTTATTAATAGCAAAGAAAAAGTATTTGGTTGGCATAATTATCAATGTGTGGGTGGAAAGGTTAGGCCTGGTGAAGAAGGTATTAATGCTGCTGATTTTATTATTTTTGGAACGAGAGGCAATGCAGTTTTATATGTAAATGATCAAAACCTTCTTTATGGAGGATTAAGTAAATATGTAAATATCAATGTTTTTGCAAAGCCTCCAAGTTATTGGCCTTGGTATAAAGGCGAAGGACTAAAAGGTTTAGAAGAGGACGCAATAGGACTTATTAATATTTTCAGAACACTTGTCCTAAAAGAAGATATTTCTTCAGAACTAGAAGGATTAGACGAATTACCTTTTTATTGTAGTATTAAACCATATCCAGGAACAGGAGAGATTATTCAGTTAATAGAATCAGATAATATCCCCTCTTCAATTAAAGAAAAGCTAAATGCAAAACCAAGAGATACAATCTCGGCATATGGTATTTATGGTTTAGATATTATTAAAAGAAAAGATCATCCGACAGCTACCAAATCAGAGCTTCATACACAGTGTTGGGTATACTGGTCTTTAATAGGAAATGGTTTTTACACAAATCCTCCTGAAGACGTCTCTATTACTCTTTCAGATACTGTTATGGGAAAATTCAGTAATATACTTAATGATAAAATACCAGATAAACTAAAATCACTAATGAATCTATTTAATTGAAAAAACCAAATTTCTTTTCATTGATGCTGTGTTATTATTATCTATAATATATTGAACCTTTTTTATTATTAGTTTTGCACTAATTGCAGAAAATAAATTTTTTTTTGAGGATTATTTTCTATAATCCTAAAAATTTCAGCAAACCATGAACAAGGAAAACAGGCCATACTATCGCTTTCAACACTCCTAAAACACCCATCCAAAATCCTGTTGCGGTTGATATATAATAAATAACTGCTCCAATGAATCCTAATCCATATATCGCACTGCTTGTGTCATGTTTATTGCAATCGCATTTTACTTTTCTTTTCATTTGTCTATTTACCATAAATTTAGTTTAGTTTTCAACTTTATAAATATTCCTTCATCTTTTAATATAAAGCTAATTCTTAATTCTAACTTTTAGTGATTTCAATGTTAAGAAAAATAAAAATAAGCGAGGAGAGGGACTTGAACCCTCGAATGGTCGCTGTCTTCCTGTCATCGCAATTTCTTGCTCAGCACAGCCATGAAGCGTCTGCAGGCGACTGCCTTAGCCGCTTGGCCTAGGGTATCAAAAACAATTAAGTTAGTGAATTACCCCCGCATAGGCTAAGGTTAAACCTTAGTTGCTACCTCGCCATATTCCTAAAAACATAGCAAATTTATAAACGTTTTGACTAAAGGACTAAAGAAGAAGAGAGTGTCGCTTTGTCCAAATATTAATTATCGGAAAGCGGAGACTGCTCTCCCTTATGGGGTTTAATTTTATTTTTTTATTTTTTTAAGAGAGTAGTCTCGGCGTTCAGAATTCTCACGAAGTAAAGACACCCACACCCGCACAACTTTTACAACAAAACTTATATTCTAATCCATAACTCTTCTTTATTATGGTAAAAATAATAATTGAGCATTTAGACCCAAGATTATGGAAATGGTCCTTTCTAGAATATAAGCATGTATCAGATTTAATTGGAAAGAACAATTTAATTTTTACAAATGTAAAAACAGAATCATCTAAAAACAAATTATCTCCTTTTGGAAAAGTATACAAAGAGAAAATTGAAAAAATAAATCTTAAAAACGCATGTGTTCTTGATCCGTATGCAAAAGAAACATTAACTCCAAAAGATAAATTTGACTATTTAATTATTGGTGGCATTCTAGGAAATTTTCCTCCTGAAAAAAGGACAAGAAAAGAGCTTACAAGCAAACTCGGATTACCAGCAAGAAACCTAGGAAAAAATCAAATGAGCACAAATACAGCAGCATATGTAGCCTGGAAAATCATCCATGGAACACCTTTGCAAAAATTAAAATTCAAAAATAAATTAGTTATTAAAATTGGAAAATATGAAGAAGTTATCCTGCCTTACAAATACTTGATTGAAAATAATAAACTAGTTTTGCCAGAGGGATATATTGAGATGGCGAAGACACAAAGATGACCTGGGAAAAAATATTTCACAAAGAAGGAAAAGTTTTCTATAAAATAGATCCTAGACTTAAAAAAATAGAAAGAGTCTTTTTGAAAAATAATGTTAAGACAATTTTAGATTTAGGATGTGGTTCAGGAAGGCACACTGTGTTTCTAGCAAAAAAGTTTAAAGTAACAGGTATGGATTTAAGCAGGACAGGACTTAATTTAACAAAAAAAGAACTAACTAAAAAAAGATTAAAAGCTAAGCTTGTTTGTTCTTCATGCTATAAAAAATTCCCTTTCAAAGACAATTCCTTTGATGCTTTGGTATCAACGCAGGTTATTCAGCACAATACACATGATAAAGTTATTGGATGCATAAAAGAGATCCATAGAATATTAAAAAAAGATGGCCTATTATTTATTACAGTTCCTTACAGAAGAAATCAAAAAATAACAAGGAAAAAAATGATAAGCAAACATGAATACGTTCCAATTGAAGGCAGAGAAAAAGGAATTGTTCATTTTATTTATAATAAAAAATTTCTTAAGGAGGATTTTCATCAGTTTAAAATATTAATTCTTGAGAAAGATATTGAAAAAGGACATTATGTTTTTCTTGGGATAAAGAGTTAGAAGAAACATAATCCACTGGACATTTTTGCACTAGACATTTCTCTGTGAGATATATAAACTAAATCACCAAAACAATTGTAACTGCCTTAATCAAAGGTGATTTATTTATGAAATTAGATATATCCCACATTGAATTCAGTAATTCTGATAAAAAGAGAAAGGTCGACTTACCAAAAGAATTAGATGAAAAACTTGCAGAAATTATAGGGATTATTATAGGGGATGGACATATAGGTATCTATAATTATAAGAAAAAGAATAACTCACTTAAATATGAC
>CAYMPC010000052.1:0-6660 GCA_964392465.1 uncultured Methanosarcinales archaeon
TTATTGTGATGTAGGAGAATCTTCTTTAGGTGAATATGAGGGAATAACAAAAGTTATTTTCAAAAGAGCTTTTTTCAGATAAATTATTTTTCTCAAATAACTTAAATAGAAACTTATAAAAAAGGAGATTAATTTATTTTATCTATGATATATCTTGGATCAGACCATGGCGGCTTTAAACTTAAAGAAAAAATTAAGAAGTTCTTGGATAAACAGAAATTTTATTATTTAGATTTAGGAAATATTAACTTCCAAAAAGAGGATGATTATCCAGATTATGCTTTTGCTGTTGCTGATTTAGTAAGCAAGGAAGATGATTCTTCTAAAAAATGGAAAGACAGAGCAAAGGGAATATTGTTTTGCAGAAGCTCAGGTGGAATGATTATTGCTGCAAATAAATTAAAAAATGTGAGAGCGGTTTCTGTTTTTGATATTAAATCAGCAAAACACTCAAGAGAACATAACGATGCAAATATAATTGCAATTTCAGGAGATTGGACAAGCGAGAAAAAAGCAAAAGACATAATAAAAGCATGGCTAAAGACAGAATTCAGCAAAAAAACCAGATATATAAGGAGATTAAAAAAAATAGAGGAATATGAGAAATGCCAAGAATAAAAATAGCGGCATCAATTCTTTCATGTAATTTTGGAAAACTAAACAAAGAGATAGAAGAAGTAGAGCCATATTCAGATTTAATTCATGTGGATGTAATGGATGGCCATTTTGTCCCTAATATTACAATAGGGCCAGCAGTTGTTAAATCAATAAAAACAAAACTTCCTATAGATGTTCATCTGATGATTTCTGAACCAGTAAAATATGCTCCTGACTTTGCAAAATATTGTAATATGATTAGCTTTCATGGAGAGCTTTTTGAGAATAATGTTGAAGGATTAAAAAAAGCAATAAAAAAAATAAAATCTATGAAATTAAAAGTTGGTCTTGTATTGAATCCTGATAAAGATATAAAGATAATTGCTCCTGTTTTAGACATGACAGATTATATCTTGATAATGAGTGTATATGCAGGATTTGGGGGACAGAAATTCATTCCAGATGTTCTGAAAAAAATAAAATTATTGAGAGGAAAATACAATTATAAAAAAGATATTGAGATTGATGGCGGAATAAATTTTGAAACAATAAAAAAAGCAAAAAAAGCAGGAGCAAATGTTTTTGTGGTTGGCTCAGCTATATTTAAAGAGAAAAACAGAAAAAATGCAATAAAGAAATTAAGGAGGGCATTAGAATGACAGTATTGGACTTTAATGGAGTTAAACTAAAATGGCTTGGTCATGATGGCTATAAAATATTATTTGATAATATGATAATCTATATTGATCCTTATGAAATGAAAGAAACAGATAAAGCAGATATGATATTAATTACACATGAACATTATGATCATTGCAGCATTGCAGATCTCAAGAAACTTACAAAGAAAGATACTCTAATTGTAGCTACCCCAGATGTTACCAGTAAATTATCCGGCAAAGTAAATGGCGGAAATATTAAATTAGTTAAGCCAGGGGATTCTTTTATCTATAAAAATATCCAAATAAAAGCAGTTCCGGCATACAATATTAACAAGCCTTTTCACCCAAGGGATAATCAATGGTTAGGGTACTTGATTAAAATAAAAGGAATTACCTTCTATCATGCAGGAGACACAGATCTCATACCTGAAATGGCAGATATCTCTGCTGATGTTGCCTTACTTCCTGTTTCAGGAACATATGTTATGAATGTTGAAGAAGCAGTAGAAGCAGCAAAAAAAATAATGCCAAAAATAGCAATCCCAATGCATTATGGAAAAATAGTAGGAGAAAAAAAGGATGCTGAAGAATTCAAAAAATTATGCACTTTCTGTGAAGTAAGGTTGATGGAATAAAGAAAAGAGAGTGTCGCTTTGTTCAATTCGTAAGAAATCAGAAAACGGAAATTATTCTAATTAAATAAAAAAATTATTTTTCAATAAGGGAGAGTAGTCTCATCTGTTTGCTATCCATAGATTTGCACACAGAGACACACGCACAATTTTTGTAAGATAAAAATAGAGAGAGGCACACCTGAAGATGGATACCTTATCCAAATAATAGTTACCTTAACCCTTCCTCCATCCCGCTACCCTGAAAGCACCGGCTTTGATGATTATCACTGCTCCCTTCCAGGCCTGATGAGGTTCTCAAAAGAGCCAGCCAAACAGGACAGGACTTCGCAGTCCAGGCCAAGACTCTTACTTGGAAAAAATACCGCTCTCCAAGCTTCAACTCCTTCTTACATCCGTTTAAGGTTACAGGGCAGGACGAGCGCCCCAGTCTAGCCTCTCAATATGAAAAAATAGTCTTGTATTTTTAAAGATTACTTATTATATCCTTATTATTTTGTATTATTTAATAATACTTAATAAAGTAAATCCAACAATTAATCCACCTAATATATATTTGATAAACTTTATCACAGAACTCACCTAATATATTATAGCAACAACAACTCTTCTTATCTGAGAAAATCTTATTTTTCCTGGATCAATTCTTGGATTATTATCTCCTTTCATAATACAATACCAGCCTTTTTCATCATAAGCTATTTCAACAACCCTGTGGATAATTATGCCATCTGCATAATCTGATACATAAGAAACAATATCTCCAATATGTATCTCTGCTTCTGATTTTGGAACTATTTGTATTGCGTTTGCAGCTTCGTCTATAATAGGATCCATGCTGTTTGTATCTGTAAACCTAGACCATTCTGCATTTTGTATATTAATCGAAACTTTATCTTTTTCAACTTTAATCATGCTTTCACTTATTCTATCATAAGGAGATGCTTTTTCCTCATTAGTTGTGCCTAAAATCCTAGTTACAATATTACTGTTATCTTGGGAAGTTTTTTCACTGGCAACAACATAAGTTGTTGTTGAAGAAGGTGAATATGTATTTGAAGGAAAAAGGTAAGTTAAGGCTAGAGTGCTTACTATACCAAATATAAAGGCAGCAACTACTAAAAAGAGCGCTTTAATGTTCATTTTAGTACTAAAAAGTAGTGTCTTGTTTATAAATATTTCGGTTTTTTAGTACTTAATAGTAGTATCTAATAAAAAAGATAAAGAATAATATAGAATAATAAATATAGTATAATAAAAAAAGAATAACTAATCTACTTAAACTCCCTAAAAAGTTCCTGATTGTTACTAGCGACTTTTGATATAATTTTTGTTGAGGTTTTTTTCCTCTCAAGATAAGGAGCTCTGAAACTTATAACAAGAAAATAACCATTTTCTTTAGCCAGCAAAGATATCAAAGAAACATTGAAAGAAGAAAGCTCTTTTTGAATCTTTTTTATCAAAGCATCTGCGTTTTTTGGTATTTGTCTAATTGGAATTTCAACTTTGTCTAATATTTCGTGCTTTCCAAAATTTTGGATTGCCTTATCTAAAAAAACTTTATTAGGGATTCTTACAAAGTCATCTCTTTTGTCAGGAGTATTATCAATAAGTACATAAAATGTGCCAATATGAATAACCTTTCCTTCTTCCTCTCCTATTTTTATAAAGTCTCCTATTCTGAAAGGTTTTTTTGTGAGAAGCATCAGCCACACTATATAAGAAAGAATTACTTCTCTTATAGCAAAAGCAAATCCTGTAGTGGCAAAACCAAGCATTAAAGACAAATTATTCAATGAAAGACCCAGTCTAAGCATTACAACGGAGATAGCAATTAAGTACATTACAAAACTATATGTCTTCTGGACAAAAAGTTTTTGCTCAGGTTCTATATCATCTCCGAAAAGCATTATTATTCTGTCAACACTAAACCTCACCCATATAGTTGTTACTAGGAAGGCTATTGCTGTAAAAA
The DNA here is from genome assembly GCA_964392465.1 of uncultured Methanosarcinales archaeon. Taxonomy (GTDB): domain Archaea; phylum Nanobdellota; class Nanobdellia; order Woesearchaeales; family GW2011-AR15; genus JAAXVZ01. Next base: position 3,867 of record CAYMPC010000052.1, read on the forward strand.
TAACTATTTTGATAACACTCCTAGAAGTTTCAGGGAGATTGTATAAATTATTATCAAAATATAATATTGCCTGAAGTATTCCAAAAAATAAAATAAGAAGAATAATTGTCCTGTTAATGAAGGGATGTTTTGCCATTTTATATCCTACCTATCTATCTTTACTTTATTCTAACAGCTTCTAAATTTCTTGGTGCTATTGTTTCAACTTTGAATATTTTGTGAAGGCTGCTTGCCAAATCCAGACATCTTGAATTTTCTCCATGGTTAATTAAAATTTTTTTAGGTCTTGGGTTGCAATGAGCAACAAAATTCATCAGTTCTTTTCTGTCTGAATGATCAGAAATCTCTAATTTATGGACTTCCATTTTAATCTGAGTAATCTCTTGCTTCTGCCCAGCTTTGAAGATTATTTCTCTTTCACCATTTTGTATTCTCCTTCCCAATGAGCCTTCTCCTTGATAAGAAGAAAACACCATGCTATTATTTGGGTTATCTGCCAGTGCTTTTAGATATTCTACAGAAGGACCTCCCATAAGCATTCCGCTTGTTGCCAAAATAATACAAGATTTTGTTTCTTCCAGGACTTGCTGCCTTTCTTTTGGAGAGCCGACTTCTTTGAATATTTTTGATAAGAAGGGATTGTTGTCTCTGTGAAAAATCTGCTTTCTTATCTCGCTATTTAAATATTCAGGATAGGCAGTATGAATTGCTGTAATATCCCATACTAACCCATCAACAAAAACTTGAATTTCTTCAACTTGTTTTGTCCTTATTAGCTCTTCAATTATAATCATTAAATCCTGAGCTCTTCCTAATCCTAAGACAGGAATAAGAATCTTCCCTCCTCTTTTAACAGTCTCATTTATTACATCTCTCAGATAATCATAAATCTCTTTTTTTGTAGGCTGCATATTCTCCTTACCACCATAAGTTGCCTCTATCATTAAAGTTTCTAATCTTGGGAATTGTGTTGCAGCAGGGCTTATCATGACACTTTTTCCATATTTCATATCTCCTGTGTATACTAAATTATGAAGACCATTTCCAATATGAAGATGAATCATTGCACTCCCTAATACATGACCAGCATTGTAAAAAGTCAATCTAACATCAGGCGTAACATCTGTTACTTCTTCATAGTCTAATGTAATTGTATGCTTGACCATCTCTTTAATTTCTTCACTTGTGTACAAAGGTTCTTTTCCCTCTGCTCTGGCAATTTTTACATAATCCAACATTAATAAGGACATTATATCTCTTGTTGGCTCTGTGCAATAGACAGGGCCTTTGTATCCAAATTTAAATAAATAAGGAATGAAACCGCTATGATCCACATGAGAATGAGATACAATAATAGCATCTAATTCATTAATATCAAATTCAGGCGCTTCAAGTAAAGGATAAGCATTGCTTTCATCTGCAACATCAATACCGCAATCCAATAAAATTCTTGATTCTGGTGTTTGTAATAAAATACTGCTTCTTCCAACTTGTCTTGCTGCTCCCAAATAAGTTAATCTTATCCATTCATCTTTTTTTGCTCTAAGCCAACCATTATAAATTCTCTGTCCAACTTTATTTAGGAATTTTCTTCTATAATCAGAATTCTGATATAGAACAGACCTTATATTTTCAATAAGCTGTGATTTTAACGCAGGTGTTCTTTTGATGAAAGGCACCCATAATGTTTTTTCTCTGATGGTTCTTAAGTTTTCTCCTTGCTTTCCTATTGCTACTCCTGGCTTTTCAGCTTCTATAACAACAATAGATCTCTGAGGATCAAAGATTATCTGGGCTATTTCAGCATCTTCAGGAATTATCTCCCTTATCTCTTTTTCAGCTAATTCTCTATCATGAGTGATAGAAGGATCTGGCCTTAACTCTACTCTTTTTTTAATCTTATTAACAATATCTTTTATTATCCCATTATTGTCAAAAAAGAAATCTTTGTCTTTTGTATATAAAACTATATTTGCGCCTTCAAATCCGGCGTCTGATATTTTTCCATGTGGTAATTCTTTTAGAATTTCGTCTAATATTTCTGTCATTGAGAAAACCTCCTAATATTTCCTAAAATCATGTTAGATTTTGTCTTTAAACAATATTATATTTATTTTTTTAATTATATATAACAAAATAAAAAAATTATTTTGTCGATACACTGACAAAAAGTTCTTTTGAGAAAACCTTTTTGACACCGTCTTTATTTATGACAACAACGTCAATGCCGTCTCCTGATGCAGAATCTCTCTGCAGTGCAGAATTTATTCCTTTAACAGCAAGATCAACAGCTTGTTCTTGTGTCATATCTTTCTTGTATTGAGCATCAAACACTCCAAATGCAAATGTTCCTCCTGAGCCTGATGCAACAAAGTCATCAACATCGCTTATAGATCCATCTGGGTATATATCATAGAGATGCGATCCCTCATTATCATATCCAGCAAACAAGAAATGAACAATTCCAGGAATAGCTGAGAATCTTCTTATGCTGTTATATACAATTCCAGCTGTCATGTTTGCTCCTTCTTTGACACTGTTTTCTCTGCCGCTTCTTAACCTTCTCAAAACAAGCTCTGCTTTGATAAGTTTTACTATCAATTGAATGTCAGAGACACTTCCAGCTGTTGTTAGTGCCATCTTATCATCTACAGGCAACACTTTATCTACTTTCTTGCCGGCAATAAAGCTGCCAGCTGTTGCTCTTTTGTCTGCTGCCAAAACAACGCAGTCCTTTGCTACAATAGCTACTGTTGTTGTACCAGTTTTCATAATTTCATTATTGTCCATAGTT
>CAYMPC010000053.1:0-2236 GCA_964392465.1 uncultured Methanosarcinales archaeon
ATCTTTTTTCATTTTAAATAAGCCTTTTACTTCATTATCAAGATTATTTTTTATTTTATCTGCTCCCACAATCATTGTCCTGAATTTCACTAATTGAAAGGGTTTTAGATTTTTTCCTAATCTTTCATGTCTGTAGAATGTTGGACCTGGCATTGTTACTTTTATCATAATTGTGATAAAAAGAAAAAGAGGAGATAAAACAATTAATGCCAATCCAGATAATAAAATATCAATTACTCTTTTGTATTTTACATAGCTGTTTTGTTTGGCATCTGTTCCGCTTATATTTATGACAGGATAATCTTTGAATTCGTCAAAATTGACTTTATCCATAATCAGATTAAAAGCAGAAGGGATTATTTTCCATGACAGATTCATGTTTTCAATAATTAAACTCATCAACTCCTCTGTGACTTTTTCCTCTGTGACAAAAACAATATCTGCTTTTCCAAGATGTTTTTTTAATTCTTCTATTTTTGTTGTTTGTCCAATATATTTATATCCCAACCCTATATTTTCTTTTATCCTCTGGATTAATTCCTCATTCTCCTCTCCAAAAAAATATACTGTCCTTATATCATATCCTAATTTTCTAAATAAAAAAATTAGTTTATAGAGAAATAATCTTGCAAAAACAGTCAAAACTAATGCAATAATAAATCCCAAACTCATATTTAAGATTAAATAATGGACTCTTAAAAGGATAAATAAAGCCAGCATAATGATATATGTAATAAAGAGAGAATATATTATATTCATAAATTGCAATTCGTCAAAAAGATTTCTCTTCTCATTATAAAGCCCAAAAGCAGTATAATTTACAACAAGTATGAGCAGCATAAAAAAAGTCATCCTTACCCAAAAATCATACGTGTCAATAGAAGAAGTTAAGGTAAAAAAAGCAATAACCATTGATAAAATAAACATAACCACATCTGAAAGATAGAGCGACAAAAAGAAAAAAGGCTTCTTTCCATGTAAAATTTGTTTCATTTTCCTTTTACTAATTCTTTTTTATAGATAAACTTTTTGATGATGGCGAAGTAAATTATAAAATAGATTATAAATAATATCCAGCCGGCATGTGTATGAAATAATCCAACAGCAAGTTTTGGATTAACATGGATCCCTACTAAGATTAGTAAGAATATTCTCAAATTATTCACTACAAAGGTTCCGAAAAGCCCAGCAACAAAAGCAATAATATAGGGAGTTATTCTTATCCTTTTATAATCAAGCGCAAGTATAACTGCAAACAAGGAGAAAAATAGCATTAAAGATTCTATTCCTGAACAGGGAGCGCCAATAGAGACAGCAAAACCATCTACACTTAATAAAGTGCCGATAACAGTAACTTCATAATAAGGAGAGAACATTGCAACAAGGAAATTCATAACAGTTCCTGAAAAAAACATCCAATTGCTCTGAAAGAACATTAATAAAAAATAAAAGACAACAAGCAATATTGCTGTTACAAGCAATTCTAATTTAAACTTTTCATAAAACTTTTCAACATAGGGGATTTGGAAAACAGCCAAAAGCAATAAAATAAATGAAACAGCTAAAGCAGCAAACTTTGCAGCTATAATTAAATAAAGAGGCATCCCCTCAGTTATGCTATATAAATTTGTAATATATCTTAAAGCATATACGCCAGCAACAGAAATTAAAGAACCAATTAATAAGGGAATTGAGTGTTTATAATTTATTTTAGGATGGGCTAATTTACCAATTCTTTCTTTTAAATACACAATAAATAATATTCCAACTAATACTATAACTTTCATAGCATCCCCTTTGCTGAATACCCTGTTTATACCTTGCTCATAAAACATCTTTAATCTATAGTATTCTACAGGAGCCTGAAAAGCTGCCCTAATCACAAAAAGAAGTATAGCAAAAACAACAAATTTAATTATGAAATTTTTAAGATTTTTATCCATTTTTTACCTCTTGATATATCTTTAACTGTTTCTTTGCAATATTCTGCCAATCATAATTCTTCTTAACATATTCTTTGCATAATTTTCCAGTCTTTTCTATTAAGCTAGGGTGTTTTATCATATATTTAATTTTATCTCTTAAATCCTCAATATTTTCTGATTTAAATGAAACACCATATTTTTCCTTAATAACTTCCTGATTTTCCTTTATATCACTCACTAAAGGGCATAAACCATAGCTCATAGCTTCTAATAGTACAATTGGCATTCCTTCTAGAGTAGAAGGAAGTATG
>CAYMPC010000053.1:2246-6313 GCA_964392465.1 uncultured Methanosarcinales archaeon
TGAATGCTTCCTGTTTATCCTCTCCATATAAAGCGCCTGTGAAAATAATCCTTTTATCTTCTTTTGCAAGAGACTTCAGTTCATTGAAATAATCTTCAGTATGAGTTGGTTCTCCTATTATTACTAGCTGAACATCTGTTTTTATATCTTTGAATGCTTTTATTAAATAATGCAAGCCTTTTTCAGGAACAATCCTGCTTAAAAAAAGAATATACTTTTGGTTTATATTGAATCTTTTTATTTTATTTAAAGGGATTTTTTCCTCTATATTGACACCATTTGGTATGTAAGCTATATCTTTGTTATATTTTTCTTTGTAATGTTTCTGGATCTTTTCAGAGACAGAAATTATCTTATTTGAAAAGGAAATTGCTAGCTTTTCATTTATCTTTAAGTATAATTTCGCCAGTTTGCCCCATTTTTCCCTTTCATAATCCAAACCATGCAAGGTTACAATTGTTTTTTTTCCAGTTATTCTTGGTAAAAATGAAAAAAGGGCGTTTCCCATTGCATGATAATGCACAATATCTGCTTTTGAAAACATTGCATTAAGGCTTGATAGGAAAGAATGCACAATAGCCTCTGTGTGCTTTGTGTTAATAGTAGGAAGGTATTTTAATTTAACACCATTGAATTCATTTGGCCTTTTTATACAATAAGGGTTTCTGCAATAAACAGTTACTTCTTGGTTTAATTTAATTAATTCTGTAGAGAGATTTTCAACTACATTCTCTACACCACCTGATTTTGCTGGTATTCCTCTTAATCCAATCATTGAGATTTTCATTTTATCAAATTAAACAAAATATTAATTATATTATCAAATTCTAATTTATTTCTTTTTATATATTCTTCTTTTATAAAGACACCGTCATATGTTGCTCTGTTTCTAGCTTCTTTCAGTTGATGAATTAACTTTGTTTCATAATCATATTCTTTATATTTATATTTGAAGTAGGAGATTAAACACTCATGATTATCTGCTTTTAATCCTTCTTTTAGTAATAAAGCAATTAAAAGCTCTTTTATTATCTCATAATAATCAACTGCTATTATTGAGGCAGTTTCTTCATCTAATTTTATTTGAGGTATTACTTTTAATCTAGCTAAACACATTTTTTTGATTGAATCAATTTTATCTTTGTCTACTTCTACTATTTTTATATGCTCATTTAGGCAAACATCCCAATTCATTATTTCTTTCATTTTATCTTCAAAAATCCGCTAAGCTTAATTCCGTTTAAGATATTATTGAATAATTGAGGAGATAACTTATTTAGTTCTGGCTCAAAAAAAAGACTTATTTTATGATTTAATATCTTTTCATATTTTTCTAAATTTATATTTTGTTCTTTAGCTTGAATAAAAAGATCAATATCACTTTTAGAATCATATTCTCCTTTAGCAAAAGAGCCAAATAAGATAATGCAATTAGGAGAGATTTCTTTTTCCAGATAAAAAACAAGACTGCTTTCAAAAATCTTTTTTAAGGCAGCCTGCTGTTTATAAAATTTAAACAATGATTCTGAATCCATTGCAGAATAGCCAGGAAAAACACTTTTTTTTTCTTTTTTTACCAAACCTTTTTTTATAAGGATATTTACATGATAACTGACAGCTGTTTTTGATAATTTCAACTGCTTAGCAATACCTCTAATATGAAATTCTTTTCCTGGGTTTTCAAAAAAGAGCATTAAAATTTTGTCTTGTCCCATTTTATAGTCCTATTGTCCTATAAAGTAGGACTTATATATAAAATTACTCTTTTTTTATTGGCAAAGAAGCGCTTTGTATAGGAGTTTTCTTCTCAACACAGCCGAAATCAATTTCCTTTGAGAATTTATTTTTTAGTATCCATTTTATTGCTGTTAATTTTGATTTTTTTATTGCAGGACTAGCTGATCCAACCATCCAGCATTGTTTTGGGCAGTTTTTCACATTCTCTCTTACTTTCTTTGCCTGTTCGCTATTCCATATCTCATCAAAAGATTGAGTTTTAAGAGAGCCCATCTTCCAGTTCATTCCATTGCATGGAAAAACATCTCCAAAAGGATCAACAAAAAAAACATCAGTCCCCATTTCACATGGCAATACTCTTTTATTTCCATTTATATAATTGATTAACCCATAATTGAAATAAGCCCTAAACCAGTTTTTTGGCTTATTTGAATGAAGCAGTTCTTTTGTCAACTGCTTGAATTCATCTGTTATTGCTTTTTCATCTTGAAATTTATTGTCAAATTTATGAAAATAATAGGTATTGTGCATTGCTGCTGTTGCAAACTCCAATTTTAGCCAGTTAGCTAAGTGATATAGCTCTAAAAGATCCTTTGAATTATGATTTCCCACAGTTATCCCAAAACCAATATCTTTGAAGCCCATCTGGTGGAGATTTATTAAAGTTCTTATACCATGATCAAAGCCATCTTTCATCCCTCTAACTTCATCATTTGTCTTTGGCAGGCCCTCTAATGACACCCTTACACCAATTTTAGGGAATTTTTTTGCAACCTCTATAATCTTCTCAGTATAAAAACCATTAGTTGAGATGACTAATCTCTTTGTTTTAGGCAGTATCACTTCAATTATCTTATCAATATCCTGCCTTAAGAAAGGCTCTCCTCCTGTTATATTTGCGAACTTCAATCCAGAAGGTATTTTTTTCAAATCATCAACAGTAACTTCATCCTTATTCTTAGAAGGAAACTTCCATATATTGCACATCTTGCATTGTGCATTGCATTTATAGGTTATTGCGATTAGTGCTTCCATTTTTTTGCCTCTTTTAGTGATTTTTCAAATAAGTCTATTAATTTATTATAATGATTCTCTGGAGTATATTTATTTTTTGCTTCATGATAGCTGTTTTTACCTAATTTTTTACATAATTCTGTATTATTAAAGAGTATTTGAATCTTATGTTTAATTTGTGCTATATCTCCGGGTTCAAAAAGCAAACCATTATAATTGTCTTTTACTATTTCTTTTAAAGAACCTATATTTGATGCCAATATTGGTTTACTATATATCATTGCTTCTAAAGCTACATTTGGCAGATTATCATACCAAATTACAGGAAGTATTACGCTTCTAGACTTTTTATAAATCTCATCTAGTTCTTTTCCATAAACAGCACCTACTAATTCAACATTTTTTATATTATTTGAGTTAATATAATCTTGGAGTTTTTTTTCATAATTTGTACTGGATTTGCCTACTATCTTTAGGTTATATTTTGTATCTTGAACAGCTTTTATTGCATCTAAGACACCTTTTTCTTCTTCTAATCTGCCTACATAAAGAAGATAGTTTCCAACTTTAGGGTTATATTTTTCATTTATTTCTATAAAGGTAGGTATATTAATTAGTTTATTTTTATTGAATTTTTTATTTAACTTGGTTAGTGTAAATTCTGAAGGTGCAATAATATAATCTACTTTGTCATATATATGCATTAACCTATGATAATACATTGCAGAGACTTTAATAACAGAGCCAAATAATGAATCTTTTACACACTTGTATTTTATTCCACATAACAACGATTTATTTATACATTCCTCGCATACTTTTCCCTTTCTTAATAATAAAGCATTAGGACATACAAGGAAAAAATCAGATACTCTCATTATTACAGGGAGATTATACTTTTTACATGCATCTATTATGCTTGGAGAAAGTTTATTATAATGATGCAGAAGATATGCAATATCAGGTTTAGTTTCTTCAATTAATCTTTCAAGTTTTTTCTTTACTTCCCTAGAATAAAATTGCCTGTCAATAATCTGCATAAAGGTTTTAGGTGTTTTCTTATATTCTTCAAAATAAACCTTGTCCTCTCCCCCAATAGGCTCAACAAAATACTTTTCATATTCTGTTTGAACATTTCTACTAGATTTTATAGAGAAAGGAATAACTTCATGACCTTTTTTTTCCAAAAGTTCCTTAACTGAGAACATATACTTCTCAGGGCCTCCTGAAAGGAAATATCTGTAGTTAATTAGTAGGATTCTCATCTTTTATCTCACACTTGAAAGCAATTCTTTTTCCATTCTTTTCTGTTGGGA
>CAYMPC010000054.1:0-5487 GCA_964392465.1 uncultured Methanosarcinales archaeon
GTAATGGGAAGAGCAGAAGAACACATTAAAAAGATAGTTAGAGAAATTATTTTGTCATATGATTAAAAAAAGGAATAAGACTTATTCGTTTTTCCTTTTTTCCAAAACTCTTATATACTTCCAATAAAAAATAATATTCATGGATGAGATTGTAAAATATTTTTTAGTTCTTTTTATTAGTTATCTAGGGTTATTGGCAGGCATTATAATCTCAAATATGGCTAAGGAAGAGTTAACTCCTGGAAAAAGATATTTTGGCATATTGAAAAGTTTGATTTTTGGAATAATACTATTTCAATTTTTTTCATATATTAAAATAAGTTATTTTATTTCAATACCTCTTTCAATAATCATGGGAGGCCTTTCTTACTTCTGGGAAAAAAGGATGAGTGAGATAAATATGGAACTTTGGTATTATTCTTTTTATGCTATTATCTTATTTGAAACCAAAAAAACAGATTTTTTTCCTATACTTGCGTTATTGATTTTCATTTATGGGATTATAGTCTCATCAATTAAATCAGAACAGCTTGAAGAACTTAAGTTATTTCAAAAAATAACTTCTATCCTAAGCCAGAATATTATTTTTTTAATAATGGGGATTTTTTTAAGTTTTTTATTTAAATCCTAAAAATAACATTAGCTATCAAAATTCCAAGAATTATGCCGCCTATTACTTGTTTTGGCGTATGTCCTAATAACTCATACAACCTTTTTGTCTTGAACTTTTTGAAGTGCCTGTATTCTTCTATGATCTCATTTAAAACTTGAGCCTGTTTTCCAGCAGCTCTTCTTATACCTATGGCATCTGACATTATTACTAAGCTCAAGATAAATGACATAATAAAAAGATTAGAAACTCCTTCCAATAGATAAATCATGGCAGTCATTGAGGTTACAGATGCTGTGTGGGAGCTGGGCATTCCTCCTGTCCTGAAAAACATCATCAGATCTAGTTTTTCACTTCCCAAATAATTGAAGATTACTTTAATCAAGCCAGCAACAAAATAAGAGAAAACTACACTTATCAGTATTTTATTTGTGAAAAATTCAACAAAAAACCCCATCATGTTATAATAATTAGTTTATATATAATATAAAAAGTTATTGAAAAAGTATTTTTCTGAAAAGTAGAAAGTGGATTAAATTTAAGAATAAGATATATTACGCCATTATTGTGAGACTTAAATTTCCAAAAGGTTTTTTATGGGGGACTTCAACCTCTGCATTTCAGGTTGAGACTCCTTTTGATCATGATTTTAAAGGACATGTCTCTCCAGATGGTTCTGTTTTAGAAAGAACTATAGATCATGAGCTAAATTTTTCAGAAGATGCAAAATTAATTTCTTTCTTAGGCAATGCCTATAGAGGAGGTTTAGCTTGGGATAGATTACAAAGAGAACCTAAAGGACAATTAGATACTAAAACTGTTGAGGAATATAGAACTTTTTTAGGAACTCTAAAAGATAATGGAGTACATGTCATGCTTGTTTTACATCATTTTGCAAACCCGCGTTGGTTTGCTAACAAAGGAGGCTGGCTCTCAGAAGAATCTTCTGATATTTTTGGAGATTATGCTGCAAAAGTAGCAAATGAATTTCATGATATTGTAGGAAGCTGGAATACTATAAATGAACCAACAGTATATTCTACTAGTGCATACATGTTTGGTTTATTTCCTCCTTATGAAAAAAACCCTCTGAAAACATTAAGAGTTGTAAGAAACATGAGTAGTGCTCATTTAGCTGCCTATGACAAAATAAAAGCTAAAAGTGATGGAATGATAGGAATATCTAACAATACAATGTTTTTTGATGGTGTTGGAGTATTAGGCAAGGCTATTGCAAATGCAGCCAGATCATTCTACTTAGATTTTATACCAAGTAAATTTGAACAAGTAGATTTTGTTGGGATAAGCTATTATGGAATTGTTCCTTGCATACCTCTTCCTACTATGGAGATATTATCACCGGGTAAATTAGATAAACGCGGATATTTACATGATAAAATGTATGGAATTTATCCTGTTGGATTAAAAACAATAATAAGTTATTTTTCAGAAAAATATCCTGGAAAACCTATAATAATAACCGAGAATGGTTTTTGTACAGATGATGATAACGAAAGGAAGTTATGGCTAAACCTATATCTTGTTCAGTTGCATGAAGCTATCCAAGAAGGTTTGCCGATAAAAGGATATTTCCATTGGTCAACTTTTGACAATTGGGAGTTGGCATGGGGGTTAAAATATCGTTTTGGATTAGTAGATATTAACCCTGAAACTAAAGAAAGAACCATAAAAAGTTCTGGTAAGTTTTATTCTCAAATTGCGAAAACAAATTCGTTAAAAACAATATGATTCTTTTACTCAAATATAAATTAAGGATTTAACAATTAAACCAAAACCTATTTAATTAATGAGATATTTCAACCCTTAATTTGTGGGAGGTGCTTTTTAAATGTCAAGTAAAGCTAAACCAATAAAAAAAGTTGCTCATGAACATAGCAATCATGAGATACATAAACCAAAAAGAAGCAGAAATATCAGATGGATGTTTATTTCTATCATATTGGCTGCTGTTGTTGTTGCCTCAATATTTACAAACGGCTTCAACTTTGATAATGTGAAATTAGCAGAATCTTCGCTTAATAAGATTTTGCAGAAAGCAACAAATGAAGAAGTCAAATCTTCTGTCAATTCTGCCTTAACATCTTTAAATCAGGCAAAAGTGATTATAGAAGCTGAAAAAAGCAAGCCAATTCCAACTGAATTTTCCGGTGATAAGGTAAAGCTTGATTTTTATGTCATGAGCCAGTGTCCTTATGGTGTTCAGGTAGAGAATGGTGTAAAGCCAGCTCTTGATAAATTAGGCAAGGCTGTAGATTTCAGCGTTAATTTTATTGCAACTGATAATGGAGACGGAACTTTCGGCAGTCTTCACGGCCAGAATGAAGTCTTGGGAAATATTGTGCAATTATGCGCAATGAAATATAATCCCGATACTTATATGGATATGATTATCTGCATGAATAAAGATTATGGTTCTATTCCAAGCAATTGGGAAGCATGTGCAAATGAAAATAAATTAAATGTTGAAAAGATAAAAACATGTTATGAAAGCCAGGAAGGAAAAACATTATTGTCTGAATCAATTAAAAAAGCAAATGAAGTAGGAGCAAGAGGCAGCCCAACAATGTATATTAATGATGTATTATACAATGGAGGAAGAGATGCTGCATCTTTCACAGCTGCATTATGCGCTCAATTAGAAAATCATCCTGCCTGTGCAGATCTTCCAAAACCTGCAGAAGTCAATTTAATCATACTTAATGATGAATTATGCGAGGAATGCCAGCAATATAATAGTTTAGCTACTCAATTAAAAGGCATTTTTGCTGGATTAAAAGTAACTATATATGATTATGAGGATGCAGAAGGAAAAAAATTATATGATGATTTGGATATAGTATATCTTCCAGCTTTCTTGTTTGATGAAACAGTGAAAGAAGGGGAAGGTTATTCCAATGTAGAGAGATACTTAGAGCCTGTTGGTAGTTATTACTCATTGAGGGTTGGCGCTTCTTATAACCCAGCATCTGAGATATGCGACAATCAAGTTGATGATAGAGATCAAGACGGCTTGATTGATTGCGAAGATGATGAGTGCAAAGAACAGGTTGTATGCAGAGAAGAGATGAAAGAAAAAATTGACCTATTTGTTATGAGCCAATGTCCTTATGGAACAATAGCAATGGATTCAATGAAAGAAGTCTTGGAAAATTTCAAAGGAGAGATTGATTTTGAAATGCATTTCATTGCAACCGATAATGGAGATGGTACTTTCTCAAGTTTACATGGTCAGCCTGAAGTTGATGAAAATATAAGAGAATCATGTGTAATGAAATATTACCCAACTGATTACAAGTATATGGATTATATTTGGTGCAGAAATAAGGATATATCAAGTACAGAATGGCAGTCATGCGCAACTGACAATGGAATGGATGTAAACAAGATAAAAACATGTGCTGAAGGAGAAGAAGGAAAAGAGTTGTTAAGGGAAAAGATTAAACTATCTAATGAATTAGGGATAGGAGCAAGCCCAACCTGGATGGCAAATAATAAAGTAATATTTTCAGGTTTGGATGCACAGACAATAAAAACAAATTATTGTTCAGCCAATCCTGAGTTAAAAGGATGTGATAACACCTTAACAGGACAGACTGCTAGTACTCCAAGCGGGTCATGTTAGGCCTATTAGAAAGAAAAACGAAAAATGAAACATAAAAAAAAGAATTATTTTTTTGTTTTTCTTATTCTTTTTTTAGTAGGTGTAGCTGCTATAGGCTATTTCTTTCTGAAAAACAATCAAAAACCTGGGGAGTATGATGAATTTGCCAGATGCATTTCTGAATCAGGAGCTAAGATGTATGGAACGTGGTGGTGTACTCATTGCAATGCTCAAAAAGAGATGTTTGACTCATCATGGAAAGTAATGGTTGATCTTGGCGGATATGTCGAATGCTCGAATTCAGACAGGACACAGACACAGATATGTGCTGAAGAAGGGATAAGAGCATATCCTACCTGGAGATTCCCAGATGGTACAGAAAGCACAGGTAAAAAAGATTTCTATACTTTATCACAGAAAACCGGATGCAATCTTTGATTTTTTTTTCTTTTTAGATATAGTAAAAAATATAAAGGATTTTTGTAAAGATATGAATATATAAATAGGCATTTGCTTTGAAACAAAAAATAGATAAGTATAGGAAAGAATATTTCTTTTTAATACTTTTTTCTCTTTTATTTGTTCTATTATGCTTAATAGTTCCTCTTGATTCTCCTGGTTTGTATACTGATGAAATATCTGCTGTAATGCCGGCTTTCAATCATCTTAAGCCATTAAGTAATACATCTTCTCTTTCCTATGGGCTTCCAGTAGAATTTAATGGAAAAGTGATATATTATCTGATTAATTGGTGGACAGGACCTATCTCTTATCTGAGTTATCTGCCTTTTTTTTATGTTTTTGGTATCAGTGTTCATTCTATAAGGCTAATAAAAATATTTTTTGGATTAATGGTGCTTTTTTCTGTTTTTTATTTCACAAAAAAATATTATGATTTGGAAACAGCAAACCTTATGGCACTTATTTTGATAAGTTCCCCATATTTTATATTATTATATAGACAGGGATTTATGGATGATGGCTTGCTTGTTTTATTTGTCTTTTCATCTTTAATCTTTTTCATAAGGTATATAAAAGAAAAAAAAGATGTGTTTTTTTATTTATTTATGCTTATCTGTGGATTAGGGATTGCCACAAAAATTAATTTTATTTGGTACATTAACGCTATAATACTCTCATCACTTCTTTTCAATTTAATCAAGTTTCCCTCTATTAAAAAAATTCTAATAGGTTCTTTTATTTTTTTAATTGGTTCATTAACTTTTTTATATCCACAGATTAATCATTTTTGGAA
>CAYMPC010000055.1:0-4998 GCA_964392465.1 uncultured Methanosarcinales archaeon
AAGGATATTGATATTTAAATTTAGTGTTTGACTTTTAATTGCGAAAAATAAAAAAGTTTATAATGTTGAATAAAAAATTAATAAGTTAATGTCAATATTAACTAAATATGAAATATTAAAGGAGATTAGGCAAAAAAATATTAAAATTGAACCATTTAACAAAAAAAGTGTTGGCCCAGGTTCTGTTGATCTAACCTTAAGCAATAAATTCAGGATTTTTGAAAAATCAAATGGAATATATGATGTAAATAATAATGCAGATTATAAAAAGATTACAAAACTTGTTGAGTCTTCTTCTATCCTTATTATGCCAGGAGAGACGATTCTAGGAATAACAAAAGAAAAGATTAGCTTAGCTCCAAATATATGCGGTTGGTTAGAAGGAAGAAGCAGATTTGCGCGTTTAGGACTTATGGTACATATATCCGCTTCATTTATGCAGCCAGGAATAAGCAATCATCAAGTTCTTGAGATAAGCAATATGGGTCATGTTCCTTTAAGGTTGCATGCAGGAACAAAAATATGTCAATTTATATTCCAAAAAACATTAGGGGAAGCAAAATACAAAGGAAGTTTTGTTAATCAAGAAGAACCTTAGTTTTTTTATTCTTTTTTTGCATACAAATCTATTACTCTTTCAATATCTTCTTTAGTTATCTTTATTACTTCTTTATTTAAAAAGAGTATTCTTGCATTCTCAGAGTCCCATAAAAAAGTTCCTTTAAATCTATTAGTTGATTCAATTATCAGGTCAGCAGGTATAAAGTAAGAGCAGTAAATGTTTTCTTTTATTAGTTCTGGTGTTATTAAATCTTCCTTTTCTTTTTGTGTTAATATCTTTTTTATTATGACTCTGCATGCATCAGATATTTCTTGTTTTCCATCATAGTTTATACATAGATTAAAAAAGAAATTGTCAAAATCATTTGTCTCATTGTTTAATTTTTTCAATGATTCAACGAGCTCTCCTCCTAAATCATACCATCTCCCGAAGATAGTTACATTTATTTTTTTGTTATTTGCTTTCTCAAGAAGTTTTTCACAGAAATTGCTTAACATGTTCTCATTTAATATGTGTTCTTTCTTGCCTAGCGAAATTGTAAAGACAGGAATTTTTTTTTCGATTTGTAAATCTAAAACAGAATCTAATAAAGATAAAAATTTTTCATAATCCTCTTTTTTCTTTTCTTCTGTAGTTAGTACAGGATATAAATTAAGAATGAGATGTTTTGGATACTCTTTTTGTTCGGAGGTCTGCTCTCTCTGTAATAATTGCTGTATTTTTTTTAAGTCTATCAATCAATTCACCCCACTATCTTAATATTTTTAGATTATTTAGATGTTTTTATGTTTTTCTTAATGTTTTTAAAACAATTAGCTTTTCTTTATGTTATGTCAGATTTTTATTCAGAGATAGTCTCTATGTTAAAAAAAAGGAAGATAAATAAAGATGAATTAAATAAATTAAAAACCAGGCTTTCAAAAAAATATTCATTAAAGAAAATACCTACAGATGCAGAAATTTTATTGAATACTAAACCCTCTGACTTAAATAAAATTAATTTAGTAGTAAAACCAACAAGAACTATTTCTGGAGTTGCTCCAATAGCGATGATGACACATCCAAGCAAATGTCCACATGGAACCTGTATTTATTGTCCAGGCGGATTAGGAAGTATCTTTGGAGATATTCCGCAGTCCTACACAGGAAAAGAGCCATCTACAATGCGCTCTATAAGAAATAAGTATGATCCTTATCTTATTGTTTTCAACAGGTTAGAGCAATATATTATTTTGAATCAAAACCCTGAAAAAACAGAAATAATAATTCAGGGAGGAACTTTTCCTGCAATGAATAAAGATTACAAAAAAGAGTATGTTACTTATGTTTTCAAGGCATTAAATGATTTTTCTAAGTATTTTTATGACAAAAAAGGAGAGTTTGATATGTATACATTTAGGGATTTTTTTGAGCTTCTTTCTGATAGGGATGATAAAAAAAGAACAGAAAGAATTCATGAAAGAGTATTGAAAATAAAATCAAATAGGAAAACAACACTTGAAAAAGAGCAAGAAATAAATGAAAAAGCAAAGATAAGATGTGTTGGTTTAACAATTGAAACCAAGCCAGATTTTGGATTATTGGAGCAAGGAAATGAGATGCTTGAATATGGTTGTACTAGAGTTGAAGTAGGGATACAGGCAACAGATGAAAAAATAATTGAATTTATTAATAGAGGACACACGGTTGAGGATTCAATCAAATCTACGCGAATTTTAAAAGATTTGGGATTTAAGATTAATTATCATATGATGCCAGGATTGCCTTTATCTAATAGAGAAAAAGACTTGGAAATGCTAAAAGAAACAATTGAAAACCCTGATTTTAGGCCAGATATGTATAAAATATATCCAACTATGGTTATGAAAGGAACTGCGTTGTTTAATTTATGGAAAAAAGGTAAATATAAACCAATGCTTACTGAAGAAGCAGCAGAAATTATTTCAGAATTCAAGAGATTTGTGCCAAACTGGATTAGGATAATGAGAGTACAAAGAGATATTCCTACTTTTATTACAGAATCAGGTGTTGATAAAACAAATTTAAGACAATATATTGAGAGGAAACTGATAAATAAAAAAATAAAATGCAGATGTATTAGATGCAGGGAAGCTGGGTTGATGTCTCTCAAGAAAAAAGTTGATTTGAAAAATATTAATTTATTCGTTGAAGAATATGAAGCATCAAAAGGCAGAGAGTTTTTTATTTCGTTTGAAAATCCTAATAGAGAGGTATTATTTGGTTATTGCAGATTAAGATTCCCTTCTCAATTTTTAAGAAAAGAAATAACAAAAGACAGTGCTTTATTAAGAGAGTTACATGTAGTTGGAAGTGCTACAGGAGTTGGAGAAGAAGGAAAAATGCAGCATAAGGGTCTCGGAAAAGAACTATTAAAGAAAGCAGAAGAAATTGCTAAACAAAATGGGAAGAATAAGATAGTTGTGATTTCAGGAGTTGGAGTTAGGGAATATTATAAAAAAAAAGGGTATAAAAAAGAAGGGCCTTATATGGTTAAAAAGATATTTAATTATAAAGAATAGCTTCATCAGCAAGACTATTTTTAATATAAGGAAGTTTAGTATGGTGTACACCAAGATTGTTTATACCTTCTCTGAACTGAGGGTTAACAAATTTAAACCTGGATACTACTATGCCATTTTGTTCTATTCTTCCATATACCCCTTCAACTAAGTTAGTTTGTTCTTCGGGTTTATCAGATATAGCTGTTCTCCAGTGTGCTTCATACATTGAAGGTCTATTTATTAGTTCAAGTAAATGCTCAAGACCCTTTATTTCTCCTTCATAAATAGTAGGAACAAAAGAAACAGGAAGACCTTCCAATAGTGCATTTCTTGATGATGTATCTAAAAATTCATTTTTTGTCTTATCAAATACATCAAATCCTAAAAAATAATGTGATAAACTTTGATAAATAATAAAATGAGCCTTCTGTAGCCATTCACCATAAAGAGTATATCTATCTTCCAACCTTTCAAAAAGACCAGAAATACCTTGATTTTTGTAATCTGTTATATATCTCGCCCATCTTTGCAACTCTAAAAATTCTGATCCGCTTTCTAATCCTAATTCATGTTTTCTACTTTGGATTAAAAGCTGAGCATCAGGGTAACTAATTCCTATGTTAGATCCATCCATTTTTTCAGTTAGAATAACATGTTGTCCTTTAAGTAATTCAATAGAGTCACGTGTTGATAGATATTTATCATCGGGCTCTTTTCCACTATGTTCTCCAAATAGATGAGGTGTTCTAGGAAAGCCAATTAAATCTGTCATTTTATTATGGTCCACCCCATATTTTTGTTATTTTTTCAATAATAGGGATATATTTATCAGATAGAATTGAAGCTTGAAGTAAATATTGTTGAATTAAAGCAGAATAAACCATTCTTTGGGGTAATTGAAGAAGATATGCTGCCATAGTAGTATGAATATCTCCATCCCTTGATCTTATAGGTAGTCCTGTAAAAGCAGAAGCAGCCATTACCTCTAAATCAACATCACTAGGTTTTACACCAATAATAATAGCAGTTGCTCTTAAGGTAAGATATGTCAATGAAGCACCAATTGTACCTGGTAAAGCATATACTTCACATCCAAGAACAATAGGATACATACCTAGTTTTATTAGTTCTTTCGCTACACCAGGAGTAATTTTATCACCTGGTTGTGGAGGATCTCCTCCTGGGAACGAGCTTGTATCTCTTATACTCATAAAAAAAAGCAAATTGGATTTATATTTAAACTTTGCTTTTTTATAACTATTTAGTGGTAATTAATTTATACTCTTTGTAAATAGAAGATTTAATTATTTACTTAATCAATTTTTTGTTATTTTCAAAATCAATTTCACCAAAAATTATATAAAGAAACCCAAGTTATCGGGCAATAAGGGTGTTTATTAATGAGCAAAATCAGATTACTTGTTTTAGATGTTTTGAAGCCGCATGAGCCTTCAATATTAAAACTGTCTTCATCAATCAGTGATTTAAAAGATATAGAAGGTGTTGATATTAGTGTTTATGAGATAGATAGCAAAGTAGAAAATGTAAAAATAACAATTCAAGGACAAAACCTGAATTTTGTAAAGATTAAAGAGATTATAGATGAAAGTGGAGCAACAATTCATAGTATTGATAAAGTTTCTAGCGGAACAATTCTTATTAAAGAAGCTTCTACTCATCAAGATAATCGTACTTGATTAATATGATTAAAAAAACAAAGGAATTCTGGAAGAAGATTAAGGAATATAATAGGATTGCTAGTATAGAAGAAATGGCAAGAAGGTACTTTGCTATGAATTCTTTTGATGGACTATTAACAATTCTCGGTGTTCTGATAGGAAGTTATATTGCAAATATTCAGGATGCTAGAATTATTCTTTCAACGGGATTTGGAGTTAGTATTGCAATGGGCAT
>CAYMPC010000056.1:0-4891 GCA_964392465.1 uncultured Methanosarcinales archaeon
TGTTTGCTGAAAAAGCCCGTGATTATGGGTTTGCAGCAGGCCAGTTAGCATATGTTGCAAAAGGAAGAGCTGATGGATATGTCAGATTAAGCCAAAATGTTTGGGATATTGCAGCTGGAGCTTTATTGATTCAAGAAGCAGGAGGCAAAGTTACAGATGCTAATGGAAATGAAATTAAATTTGAAAAAGCTAAAAAATATGATATTATAGCTTCAAATGGCTTACTTCACAAAACAATACTTACAAATCTAAAAACTATAAATTAAAGGTGATAAAAAATGACAAAAATAATTGGAATTGATTTAGGAACATCAAATAGCGCTGCTGCTGTTTTAGAAGCAGGCAGACCAAGAATAGTCCCTTCAGCAGAAGGAGTAACACAATATGGAAAAGCTTTCCCAAGTGTGGTTGCCTTTACAAAAGATGGGCAGCTATTGATTGGAGAACCTGCCAGAAGACAAGCAGTAAGCAATCCGGAAAGGACAATAACAAAAGCAAAGAGAAAGATGGGTAGTTCTCATAAATATAATATCAACAATAAAGAATATACTCCCCAGCAGATTTCTGCATTCATTCTCCAAAAGATTAAGGCAGATGCAGAAGCATTTTTAGGAGATAAAGTAACAAAGGCAGTCATTACTGTGCCTGCTTATTTTGATGACAATCAAAGACAGGCAACAAAAGATGCAGGAGAGATTGCAGGATTAGAAGTTGTAAGAATAATAAATGAGCCTACTGCAGCATCCTTAGCTTATGGTCTAGATAAAGCAGACAAAGAACATAAGATATTAGTATTTGATTTAGGTGGAGGAACCTTAGATGTTACAATTATGGAATTTGGAGAAGGTGTATTTGAAGTTAAATCTACCTCTGGAGATACAGAATTAGGAGGTACTGATATGGATCAGTATATTCTTGATTATCTTGTAAAAGAATTCAAGCAAAAAGAGAATGTTGATTTAACAAAAGATCCAATTGCAATGCAGAGAGTAAGAGAGGCTGCTGAAAAAGCAAAGATTGAACTGTCAACTGTTATGGAAACAGATATTAATCTTCCTTTCATAACAGCAACAGACAAAGGACCGTTGCATTTTAACACAAAATTAACAAGATCCCAATTGGAAAAGATAATTGATTCAATTATAAAAAGATGCAAAAAACCAGTCGAACAGGCATTGAAAGATGCTGGATTAACTGCTTCTGGTGTTGATAAAATAATTCTAGTTGGCGGACCTACTAGAATGCCTGTTGTTCAAAAGTTTATTGAAGACACTTTAGGCAAAAAACCAGAAAGGGGAGTTGATCCTATGGAATGTGTAGCTCAGGGAGCAGCAATCCAGGCAGGTGTATTGGCTGGTGAAGTCAAAGATGTGTTATTATTAGATGTTACCCCATTGAGTTTGGGGATAGAAACGCTTGGAAGTATTTTTACTGTTTTAATCCAGAGAAATACAACAATCCCTACAAAGAAAAGCCAAGTATTTAGTACTGCCTCTGATAATCAGCCAGCAGTAACAATAAGAGTTGGACAGGGAGAGAGACCTATGTTTGCTGACAATAAAGTATTAGGCCAATTTGATTTAGTAGGCATACCTCCAGCTCCAAGAGGCATCCCTCAGATTGAAGTAACCTTTGACATTGATGCAAACGGAATTGTGCATGTTACTGCAAAAGATCTTGGAACAAAAAAAGAACAATCAATTAGAATAACAGCAACACAAAAATTAAGCGATGATGAAATTGAAAGGATGAGAAAAGAATCAGAGATACATGCTGAAGAAGACAAGCAAAGAAAAGAAAAAGTTGAGACTTTAAATGAGGCAGAAAGCTTAGTCTTCCAGTATGAAAGAACATTAAAGGACATGGGAGATAAAGTAGACAAGAAATTACTAGAGCCAATACAAAAAGACATTGAAGGCCTAAAAGAACTATTGAAAGACAAGGACAATAATTACGAATTAATTAAAAAAGCAAAAGAAGAATTGACAGAGAAATTCCAGAAAGCTTCTGAAGAGCTTTATAAGAAAGCAGCAGAGGAACAGGCAGCTCAACAAGCACATCAATCACAGCATTCTACACAACCTAATGAAGAATCAGAAAAGGGAGAGGAAGAACATCCTTCTCATAAAAAAGAAAAAGTTGTAGATGCTGAAGTTGTTGATGAGGATAAAGAAGAGGATAAACACAAGAAGAAAAAATAAATTTAATTTTTTATTTGTTTATTATTAGAGGTTATAACAAGAGCTATATTTAATTATTCCTTATGAGGAGAAGAAGTAATGTTTTCTAATTGTTCTATTATCTCCTTTAGGGTGATATTAGTTGGATCGTCAAATGTAAGTTCAACATTAATCAAAGCCCTCAAACCAAAATGTTTTACTCCAACCCCGTAATTACGTTCCAAAACATCATATATTTCAAGAGTATAGCCAGGTGCTTCATGTTCAAGTGCAGGGCGTATAGATATTGCATAGTTTGATGGAAAATAAAAATCAGACATTCTTCATAGTATTTTTATTTTATATAAAAAATTTTTCTTCTTCAATAGATTCTTAATATCTTCAAACAGTAAATTATATATACTTTCCAATTATATACCTTCTGAAGAGGTGAATCTTATTTTAGTAAGGCATGTGCTTGGTAATTTAAGTATAGAAAAAGATACAAACACAGATAAGTTCATCCTAACTAATAAAGGAGGATATTTCTATTTTAGTAAAGATAGCAAATACAGGGGATTATATTATCTTGAAAAAAAAGATGAAAACTCATGGACCTTGTTTAAAACAATAGACGATATTAATTTTAATTGTGAAGATAAAGTCATATTAAATAAATTAAATAATGTTGAAAGACATACAAATAAAGGTATATTAAAGTACTATTTTTTGAATGATTCTTTTGTAATAGAAACTGATGTAAAAGGAGAGATTAATTTTAATCTAGATATGAGAGAAATATATGAGTTTGATGATAAGGGAAGAATCTATGATATCTATTACAAAAAAGGCTGTATTATAATAGAATACAAAAAATTCTGGGATAATCAATTAGAAAGCACAAATTACACAAGATATCTAGCCATAAAGACCAATATAGGAAATTTTGAAAAGATCCTTAAATGGAAAGAACAGAACTATAAAGAAGATGAAATAAGAAAATCCTTTCCCTGGAAATTATACATATTTGATGCTCTGAGTCTAAAGTGCAATAGAAAGAGCAGAATAGTAATTTCTTTTGCTTCAAGTATGGAAACAGCTTTAATGAATGTAAAAAAATCATTTAATCAAGGATTAACAGAAAAAACTGAAGCAAAAAAGATTAACACTACAATTGAGAGGGTTTTTTCATATAATTTAGCATTAAAATCTCTTGATGATTTGTATGTCAAATTTAACAATTATGAAGGGTTTTATGCAGGACTTCCTTGGTTTTTCCAGTTCTGGACAAGGGATGAGGCAATCTCATTAAAAGCTCTTATTAATAATGACAGGCTTGAAATTGTAAAAAAAATCTTGTTTGAAAAAATAGAAAATATAGGAGATGAAGGAAGAATTCAAAATAGGGTTCCTTTCGCAGAGTTGGCAACAGCAGACGGAACTGGCTGGGTTTTCAAAAGAGTTTTAGATATGATTGAAAAAACAAAAGAAAAAAACCTTCCTTTGGACACAATATTTACTCAAGAGGAATTATACTTATTAAGAAGGCAGCTTAAAAAATCAATTGATGCTTATATTTCTAATTTTTCTACTGATTTTTTGATAAAAAACAATCCAAATGAAACTTGGATGGATACATCTTATAATAATGACACAAGGGAAGGCTTCAGAATAGAAATACAGGCATTATGGCTTTCTATGCTTAAATTGTCTAACTTATTAGACCAGGATTCTCAAAAAAATGAAGAATATAAAGAACTTGAAGAAAAGACAAAACAAAAGATAAGAGAGAATTTTTTTGAGGGATATAGATTAAAAGATGGTAAAGATGATTCCACCATAAGGCCAAATGTTTTCTTGGCACACTATATATATCCAGAGTTATTGACAAAAGAAGAATGGGAAAATGTATTTGATAATTCACTTGATAAGCTATGGCTAGAATGGGGAGGCCTATCAACAATACAAAAAGATTCTCCTCTTTTTTTCAGCAATTACACAGGAGAAGATAATAAAAGTTATCACAGAGGAGATTCCTGGTTTTTTATAAATAATATAGCTGCCATATGCTTAAATAAAATCAATAAGGAAAAATATAACTCATACATAGACAAGATAATAGATGCCTCCTCAAAAGACATATTATATTTTGGCATAATTGGAAGACCTTCAGAATTAAGCTCTGCTTCTTCCAAAAAAGCAGAAGGCTCTTTATTCCAGTTATGGAGCGCTGCGACATTTGTAGAATTGATGGAATTAATGTTTCATTAATAAGATAATAAAAAACATAATAAAAAGGTTTTTATAGTCTAAATATTATAAAATATCCTAATGGGTGTTCTAAAATCTCTTTTTGGTCAAGCGCAAAATAAGAGAGCTATTGAAGAAAGAAGCCTAAGTGAGGACACTGACAAAATAGAGACAATTTTAAGGATAGATAGAAGAATTCAGGTTTATCTTCAGAAAAAACAAACTTTAATTATGGAGAATGTTGTTCTTATAAAGCAATATCTAGATTTGGCAAAAAAAAAACCAAGAGAAGAATTGCAGAAAAATCCTACCTATGCTTCTTTAATACAGTTATTAAGAGAACTTATTACTCTTAATGGATTCTTTTAATTAAAAAGCTAAAGCGATTCCTTATACCGATTTCCATTATCTGTTTTAATGGTAAGTATACTATATGTAAAGCTATAGATAATTATCTGTATTCCAATGATAAATGGCAAAAT
>CAYMPC010000057.1:0-4718 GCA_964392465.1 uncultured Methanosarcinales archaeon
TGGGAGAAAACATACCAGTTACATTTTACTGCTATAATAATGAAGTAACATCTGTGATAAAAACAGTTTATACAAACAGCGCCGATGTATTTATTCTAGATGCACAGACTTTAAATGCAGGATTATGCAGCTTAGGTAGTGAAATATATGTTGAAGTAACATATAATGACATTGTTTATTCAAATGAGAACAACAAAATAACATTAGAAGTGTTAAGCCAGTCTTCAGGATCTGGATCAACAGAAAAGTTATCTGTTCCATTTACACCTCAAGCAGCTGTCCCAGAATTTAGTGCATTAACCTTTGGATTAGCAATGGTTGTTGCAGGATTGGGATTTGTTTTGTTAAGAAAAAATTAAATTTTTTTTCTACTTTTTCTTTTTAATTGTCTTTAATTATCTTTTGTTCCTATTAAAAAAGTTAAATTTAAATAATTAATTTTATATTATCTGTTTATGAAAGCGCTTATTACAGGTTCTGAAGGATTTATAGGGTATTTTTTAATAAAAGAACTTTTGGATAAAGGACATAATGTTATAGCAACATATAAAGAAAAAGCTCCAAACTTATCTGAGCAGGTTCAACTTATTAAACTAGATATATTAAATAAGCAAGATTTAATCAATGTTCTAGACAGGTATATGCCTAATATAGTTTTTCATCTCGCATCCGCAGATAGATTTGAGGAAGATGAAGACATAATAAATGAAATAAATGTAGAAGGCACTAAAAACCTAATTGAAACAATTGAAGATATAGATAAAAGTCCTTCTCTTGTTATAATTGGATCTGCAGAAGAATATGGCATTCCAAAACTCCTGCCTCTAAATGAACAGCACCCATTATCTCCAATTTCCCTTTTTGGAAAATCAAAACTCCTCGCTGAAAACCTTGCCAAAGATTCAGCAAAAAAAGGCTTCAGGGTTATTATTATTAGAAGTTTTGATATTATTGGACCAGGACAAGATGAAAAATACTTTGTTTCAGGATTGGCAAAACAGATTGCTGATTTTGAAAAAGGAAAAATAAAAAAGATTAAAATAGAAAACTTAAATCAAAAAATAGATTTTGTAGATGTAAGAGATGCTGTAAGAGGATATATTTTGGCAGCAGAGAAAGGAGATTCTGGAGAGATTTATAACATTTGTTCAGGAAATGCTTACGAATTTAAAGAAATCTCAAATAAATTTCTTAATTTAGCAAAAAAAAGACCAGAAGTGGATGAGAAAACAATAAAAAGCGCTATTCCTTTGATTGTAGGAGACAACAGGAAGTTTTTCAAAAAAACAGGCTGGAGAGCTTTAATAGATATAGATACTAGTATAAATGACATTCTATCTTATTGGAGAAATAATAAATGAGAGTAGTCATTGTCATTCCTACTTTTAATGAAAGAGAAAATATCTCTCTTATTATACCCAAAATTCAGAAAGTTATAGAAACTATAAAAAAACATAAGATTATGATATTGGTAGTGGATGATAACAGCCCTGATTTAACTTCTAAAATTATTAAAAAATATCAAAAAAAATACAAAGACTTATATCTTTTACAAGGTGAAAAAAAAGGTCTTGGAAATGCTTACTTAAGAGGTTTTGATTATTCAATAAAAAAATTAAAAGCTGATATTGTTGTTGAGATGGATGCGGATTTTTCACATCCTCCTGAGCTAATTCCAGAATTAATAAAAGGGATAGATAATGGTTTTGATGTTGTAATTGGCTCAAGATACATCGAGGGTGGTTCAACTCCTAATTGGGATATCAGAAGAAAATTAATAAGTAGATTTGGTAATTTGTATTCAAGGTTAATGTGTAATATGAATCATCTTCATGATCTTTCTTCTGGGTTTAGAGCAATTAGAGTATCCTATCTAAAAAAAATAGATCCTAGAAAAATTTCATTAAGAAGTTATGCCTTCCAAATAAGACTCTTATATGAACTAATTAAATCTGGAGCAAAAGCAACAGAAATCCCTCTTGTTTTTCTTGAAAGAAAACATGGAAAAAGCAAGCTTAATGAAAAAGATCTTTTTGAATCTATAATCGAAGTAATAAAGATAAGAACTGAGATTTCTAAAAAAGTTATCCTTTTTTTGACTATTGGAGCGATAGTTTCCTCATTAAATCTTATTTTTTTATATTTTTTTGTTGATAAACTCCATTTAGAAAAAAGGATATTATCTCCTTCTCTCTCTTTAGAAATTTGTACTATCATAAGCTTTTTATTGAATGATAAATTCACGTTTCAATCAAAAGATAAAAGATTCTTGCCAAAATTTCTAAAATTTCATCTTGCTTCTTTATCTGGTTTTATTCTTAATATTATCATATATAATGCTTTTCTTCAATATGCGGGATTTAGTTTAATTATAGGAAAATATGATTATCTATTAGCTCAATTTTTAACTGTATTTATAGTTGTTTTTTGGAATTATTATATTAACTCAAGATGGACTTGGAAAGAAAAAGCTTAATAGCTTAATATAGTAATTTTTATAAACAAGACAAAAATTCAAGACAATACTATACTAAAATGCCTCGGTAGTGTAGCCCGGCCAATCATTCGGCACTTTCGATGCCGAGACACGGGTTCGAATCCCGTCCGAGGCATAGTTACTTTAAGGCGTAGTTATATGTATAATGATTTTCTCAAATTGTTACAAGTTCTAGAACTGGTTCTTTTGAGTTACTTTTAAATATAACAAGTATTTGAGATTAGGATTAAGGACTGTAGGGGGTTGATTCAAATGACAAATATCAGATCGGTTTCTTACACATTGCCAACAGGCGAAACAAAAACTGCTAGTGAAATACCTGTTAGTTTCCCAATAGAAGGGCTTTCTTTAGAAGAAATACATGTACTAACTTTGCTTTCAACATCTGTTGCGGCCATGACCCCTATATTTGTGCAACAACAAAATGATGAAGGTTTAGAATTTTTTAGAGCATTATTGGAATTTGAGAAAACACTTACTGGTCCTGCAGATATAAGGAGAATGGATGATTATATTACTATTGTTTCAGCAGCCAATGCACCATGGAATGTGTATAGGCAAACTTTTGGTTTTCCTTTTACACAAAATCAGATTCCTAGAGATATGAAACTTCATGAGTTTAGTCGAATTTTGTGGGATAAGTATGAACCTCCTGTAGGAAGAAGCCTATATCCAAAGGATATGCAATCTGGCGAATTTAACATTTTAGGAGACAGAACAAATATAGAAAACTCAACTGTTATACGAGGAGAACAAGGTTTAGAAGCAGTATTGAATGAAGTAAGATTCAGAGAGGAACTAGAACCTGTCATTAAGGCATTAGAAAAGGCATACGAGATTACTTCTGACAAGGCTTTAAAATTGTATATCCAAGCAAAGATAGATGAACTAACTACTGGAAAAGAAACAGATAGAAAAGATAGTTGGAGAACATGGATTCAGGATAATGGAAAAATCGGGTTTGTTTTAGGTACTGCTGTAGAGACTTATCTTGACGGCCTAAAAGGAGTGAGAGGTGCTGCTCAAGGGATTGTCTACAGGGTTAATGACCAATATCAGACATTGGCTGATAATTTAGCCTCTTTATTGCCTGAGATGGAACAAGCTGCTCCATGGCAAATAAAAAATAAAATAGATCCTACCAAGCTTCCAAACCTTAAGTTTGTAGATGTCTTAAATTCATCAGGATTTTATTGTCTTTTCCCAAATGATGTAATGGCTGAGTCTCTACCAGATGATGAAAGTGTTGTTAAAGCATTTGGTTCTGTTAACTTAGTCTTTGCAAATGTCCAGGAAGCAGTTGAAAAATCAGGTGAATGGGATTATATTGTAAATGAGTTTTTTGTCCAAAAATCAATTGAACCATACAGACATTTGATGTTTGGTATGTATATGACCATGACTGCAGGGCATGAACTTGGGCATAGAACAGGTACAATTAAAGATGATGACTCAAAAAAGCACTTTGGGGAAAATTATTCTGTATTAGAAGAAGGAAGAGCTGAACTATTTAGTATGTGGTCTCTTCCCTACCTAGTCTCTAAAAATATAATTACAGAAGAACAAGAGATAGCTGGATATTATAGCATGCTAACTTCCTTGATAAAAGCACTTCAAACAGCCCCTCAGCACCATAATGGTGCAAGAAACTTCATGTTTCATTATTTCCTTGATAAAGGAGCTGTAATTGAAACTGAGGACAAGAAATATAACATTGATGTTGAAAAAATGAGAGTAAGTGCAACAGAATTATTAGGCCTCTTTGGGAATATAAGAGCAGAAGGAGACTTAAACCAATTGTTACAGTTAGAAGAACAATATATCCGAACAGATCTGCAAGGAGAATACAAGCAAAGACTTAGTGGAATGCCAATGGGAAGAGCATTTATTTTCCCAAAATTAAGTGAAAAAGAAGGTCTAATTTATCCTGATTCATTTAGAGCACAAGAAAAGACAATAGAACATTTTTTGTAATTAACTTTTTTTGATTATTTTATTATCTTTCTTTTTTTGTTTTTTTTTCTAAATAAAATCTGCAAAAATTTATTAATAACATTAAACTACTTAAAAATAGTTATTGAATTTATGGAGGGGGTATTTGAATGAGAAAAATATTTCTTACACTAGTTTTAGTATTTGGATTAATGTTGAGTATTGGTTCTGCTATGGTAGAATGTGAAAATACGTGCGTTCCAGACATTATTCATGGCGGTTGTGAAGG
>CAYMPC010000058.1:0-4249 GCA_964392465.1 uncultured Methanosarcinales archaeon
GAGTAAATGCAATTGGAAATGATATTGATGAAAAAAGAATTGAAATTGCAAAAAAAAACAATCAATCAAGAGAAGCGAATGCTATTTTTTATATAAGTGATGCAACAAAACTTCAATTAAAAGATAACAGTATAGATAAGATTGTATGTAATTTACCTTTTGGAAAACAAGTTGAGTTAAGAGAAGACAAATCTGCTTTTTTCAAAGATTTTTTGAAAGAAATGGTTAGACTTTCAAAAAAAGATGCAATATTTGTTTTTTTGACTAAAGGGGGAGAAATAATTAACAACTTGATTAATGAAAACAATAATCTGACTTTAGAGAAATCTTTAGTTATTATTAATTCAGGGTTAAAATCAGAGATTATGATTATAAAAAGACTATAGCTTATTTTTTAGCTTATATTTATTCCTTTATTCAATACTTTTAAAAATACTATGAACTTCTTAACTGGTGGGGGTGTTAAGTTGGGAATAACTCAAATTAGAAAAAGAGATGGGAGTTTAGTTGAATTTAAGAGTTCTAAGATAGAAGATGCAATTGAGAAGGCAATGCTTGCCGTCCATATCGATGAAGAACAATTGCCAAAAATATTATCTCAAAAAGTATTTGATGAGATTAATAAAAAAAGTGAAACAGATTATATTCCAAGTGTTGAAGAAATTCAAGATATTGTTGAAAAAGTTTTAATAAGCGAGGGGCATGCAGAAATTGCAAAAGCATATATTCTATATAGGCAGAAAAGAGCAGAACAAAGAAAACTTAAGCAAGATATTTTGGGAAGGTTTGATGATTCAAAATTAAATATAAATGGACTTTTGATAGCAAAATCAAGATATCTAAAAAGAGATGAATTCGGAAATATAGAGGAAAACCCGAAAGAGATGTTTAGGAGAGTAGCAAAATCAGTTGCAAATGCTGAGAAAGTCTATAAAAAGCCAGAAAAAGAAATAAAAGAATTAGAAGAAGAGTTTTTTGAGACAATAAGTTCTCTTGAGTTTGTCCCAAGCGGAAGAATATTGGCAAATGCAGGAAAGAAAAAATCTATGTTATACAGCAGTTTTGTTATTCCTATAGAAGACAATATGAAAGGTATTTTTAGAGCACTATATGATAAAGCATTAATTCAAAGGATGGGAGGAGGAACAGGATTCTCTTTTTCCAGATTAAGGCAAAAAGGCAAAAAATTATCCTCTACAACAGGTTATGCAGCAGGTCCTGTTGCATTCATAAAATTATTTGATCATGCTTCAGATCTAACAGTGCATGTTGGAAATAGAAAAGCAGCAAATATGGGTTCTTTATCAGTAGAACATCCAGATATAATAGAGTTTATAACAATGAAAGACAGGAAAGAAATAAGGAATTTTAACATCTCTGTTGAGATAACAGATACTTTCATGGAAGCTGTCAAAAAAAATGAGAAATATGGTTTAAAAGATCCAGATACAGGAGAAATAATAGAAAATGTTGATGCAAACAATATATTTCATCTTATTGTTACTATGGCATGGAAAACAGGCGATCCTGGAGTCCTTTTTATTGATAAAATAAATGAATCAAATCCTTTGCCTTCTATTTCAAGAATAGAAACTACAGATCCATGTGGCGATCAATTGCTTCTGCCATATGATGGAGGCAACTTAGGAGCTATTAATTTGTCTAAATTTGTTAGAAACGAAAAAATCAAATGGAAAAGATTAGAAGAAGTAACAAAAATTGGAGTGAGGTTTCTTGATAATGTTGTAGACATAAGCACATTTCCTGTTTCAAAAATAGAAGAGATGGTTAAAGGAAATAGGAGAATTGGTTTAGGAGTAATGGGTTTTGCAGATATGCTATATAAATTAAAAATCCCTTATAATTCAGAGAGGGCATTAGAAATAGCAGATAAGCTTATGAAATTTATCTCGTATACAGCATTTGATGCCTCAGAAGAATTAGCTTCTGAAAAAGGGGTTTTTCCCTTTTGGAATCAGAGTATATATAAGGGCAAAAGAAAACTAAGAAATTGTTCTTTATTAGCAATTTCTCCAACAGGTTCAAGAAGTATATTGGTAGATACTTCTTCTGGAATAGAACCTAATTTTGGATTGGGATATACTAGAAAAATACTAGGAAGCACAGATATTTTACAAGTAAATAAAGTGCTTGAAGAGGTTTTAAAAGAGATGAATCTTTACAAAGAGGAGTTAATAAAAGAGATTATTTCAAAAGGTTCTCTTAAGGGAGTTAGTCTTCCTGAAGAAATTAAAAACGTATTTTTGACCGCTTACGAGATAGAACCAGAGTGGCAGATAAAAATTCAGGCAATATTCCAAAAAAATATTGATAATGCAATATCAAAAACAGTAAATTTTGAAAAAAACGCCACTATTGAGGATATAAAAAAAGCATTCTTAACAGCGTATGATCTAGGATGTAAAGGGATAACAGTATATAGAGAAGGAAGCTTGGGAGACGAGGTGTTCTCTATTGCAAAGTAAAATAAAAATTTATACTAAGAATGGTGATTATGGAGAGACAAGTCTCTGTGATGGCTCTAAAACACCTAAAGATTCTCTTAGAGTGGAAGCCTATGGTTCTGTAGACGAACTAAATTCTATGATTGGACTATGTATTGTTAAATGCGAATATGATGATATTAAAGATCATCTCATGGATATACAAAAAGAATTACATTCAATAGGAGCAAACCTTGCTTTTCCTGCAGATTTAAGCCAATCTAGTATTAAAGGGCCTTCACTTACACAAAAAATTCCAAGAATAACAGAAGAGACTATTCAAAAAATTGAAAAATTAATTGACTTATATGAAGAAGAGCTTCCTGTTTTGAAGAATTTTATATTGTGCGGAGGAAACGAATCTTCAGCATTAATACATGTTGCAAGAACAGTATGCAGAAGAGCAGAAAGGAGAATTGTTACTCTAAAAAATCATGAAGAAATGAATAAAAACATAATTAAATATATGAATAGATTATCAGATTATCTTTTTACTGCTGCCAGATTAGTTAGCAAAAGAGCAGGAAAACAAGATATAGGCTGGATGCCTTAGACTATTAGTTTTTAATCTAAAAAAATTTATGGTGAAAAATATGGAAGGAATCAAAAGAATAAATATTTTAGACAAAGGCTTTGTTGAATTACTTGATACAATGCCTGCAGATAAAATGGATATGGCAGTTGTAAGTGCTGCCAGAGTTTCTTATTTAACAGACAGCAAAGGAGAAGATAAAGACAAATTTTTGATTAGTTTTTTGATGCAGCACGGCCATACAAGCCCTTTTGAGATGGCAGAATTTAAATTTAGAGTTAAGGCGCCAGTTGTTGTTTGGTGGCAATGGGTTAGGCATAGGATTGCAGAATATAATGCTCAATCAGGAAGATATGTGAAATATGATGAAACAGAATATTATCTTCCAAGCAAATTAAGACAGCCAGCAAAACACAACAGGCAGGCATCTGAAGAGGATAAGTTTGTTGAAGGACAAGAGACTCTTATAAAAGAAATGGAATCGCATTATAAAAATGCAATTAATCTATATAATAAACTTCTGGAAAAAGGAGTTGCAAGAGAAGAAGCCCGTTTAGTATTGCCAGGCTTTGCAATGTATCATACTTTTATTGTCAAAATGAATTGTCATTCTCTTATGAATTTTATCAATAAAAGAAACCATAGAGATGCTCAATGGGAGATAAGGCAATATGCAATGATTCTTGAAGAATTCTTCAAAGAAAAAATGCCATGGAGCCATGAAGCATATCTTAAATGGTTTAGAAGCGTTGACAGAAATTTATAATAAAAAAATATAATAAAAAAGAGAATAATATTCTTTATTTACTCGACATCATCAATCGGTTGAGTATCATCTGTTTCTCTTCTGATTACTTTTACTGCATCTAATTTAACAGTAATAGGAATAGGAACAGCGGCCTGAAGTAATTCAACTACAACTTCTTCTTTTGTTTTGTCAATTCTCTGAATTTTAGCCTTCTCTCTTTTGAAAGGACCAGAAATAATTTCGACAATGTCATTTTTCTGTATATTAATCTCTTTCTTGACCTGTTCAAGCATGTGTTCAATTTCTTTATAATCTACAGGTTTTGGCAAGACACCTCTTGCATAAGGAACATTAAAAGCAGCTTGTTCTGCATCTGTCTTTGTAGCAGCTTCAATAAATATATAGCCCCTCATTCCATGAGGTCTTACAATAGAATAAACCTCTAATTTTTTCTTTTGAGCATTG
>CAYMPC010000059.1:0-4239 GCA_964392465.1 uncultured Methanosarcinales archaeon
ATTCCTTTTTTTAATCATATGACAAAATAATCTCTTTTACTATTTTTTTAATATGTTCTTCTGCTCTTCCCATTACGCTTAATGTTTGTTCATGACTAACCATTGTTTTTTGAGATAGACCTTCTGCATAATTCACATTAGAGCATATTGCCGCAAAAGGAATATCCATTTGTTTTAACAAAAGCAACTCAGGAACTGTTGTCATTCCAACTATTCTGTTTGCTTCACCACCATATAGTCTGTCAAGCGCTCTTATCTCAGCAGGTGATTCAAATGTGTCTCCACCATTATAAATATAAATTCCATTATGAGATTCATATCCTAATTTTTGAATAATACTTGCTGTTCTATCAATAAGTACAGGGCTGAATGATTCTCCCATAGGTGTGTGAATAGTTTTTGCTAATGAACCAAAACTATGCTGGGAAGCAGCAAATCCTCTTCCATAAGTATTAGGCAAAACAAAAGAACCTTCGCTTGCTAAAGGCAAATCTAATTCTAAAGAGCCGACAGCGCTTAATCCATATGCCTCCTCTACTCCCAAGGTGAATAATTGCCAGATGTTAGCTTCATATCCCTTCTCCTTTACTAATTCAGCAGGGGATCTTTGAGGTGTTTCTTTTGAATCACCATGTCTAGGCAAGATGATTACTCTTGTATTTTTATGCTCCCCTACATAATAAGAAAGAACTATTCCAAACATATTATTAGAGTTTTTAAAATATTGTACGTTTTCTAAAACACCTTCAAGACCTTGAGCTAATCCACTCCCAGCTATAAATGCAATTGTTTTCATTTTTGATCCCCCAATCTCTTTTTTTTTATGTTATATTAAAACATTTCTATGAAATTATGAAACTTTTTTATATAACCTTTTTATATATAGGATAATGGACTTTTCAGTTGATGAAAGAGTTAATGAATTGTTTGGTATGCTAATATGCAGATATGCCAGATTAGGAGTTCCTCCTTTTTCTTTGAAGAAAGAACTTTATAGAGATATAGCTCATAATATAACTTATTTTTGGGAGGAATATGAAGCAAATCCAAATGACTTTCTTCTTCATATGTATGAAAGCTGGCTAACTTTTGAAGACAGAGTTGAAACATTGGTAAAAGATTTGAAAGGATATGAAATGCTATATAATATGGAAAAAGCAAGAAAAATTAATTTTAGTCTTAATTAGTATTTTTTTGCTGTTTGTTCTTTTAGCATATCTAACAAAGAATAACCAAGGGCTCTTCCAGCACTAAATCTTGCTATTATATAAGGTGAAGAAGCGTATAATTCTTCTAATTTTGCTCTTGCAGCTTCCCTTCTCTCTTTATCAGGAATTGTCTCTCCAGGGATATCAACAACATAATGTGAATGATGAAGATCAATAGAGGGTCTTCCTCCAATTTCACTGTAATGTGTAGCTGGCAAATCTTCCCAGTGTCCTATCTCTTGTTTCACTACAATAATTGCTCCCAAATTTCCTTTTAATTCTTGTATTGAATTTAGCTGTTCTTCTAATTTTTTCATTTTAAAAGACAGATAAAACACTTATATTTAAATATAGCTGACGCTATTTTTCTATATATTAATAGAAAGATTTTACTTAATGTTTTTTGCTTGTGGTCCTTTGTCTCCTTCAGCAGGATCAAAAGTAACCTTCTGGCCTTCTTCAAGAACCTTGCCTGCTTCCATTGCTGTTGAATGTGCAAAGTAATCTTTGCCGTCTTCTCCAGTTATGAAGCCGTAGCCTTTCCTGACGTTGAACCATTTTACTGTTCCTTCCATTTGTTAACCTCAATATTCTTAGAATATTTCCCTGTTTATAAAATGGTGTTATCTTGATTACAGATTAATGTTAATTTTAGATTACTCCAAAACTAATGCCGCAAGATTTGCACAGGAAACAATAATACATCTCATGATATTCTACCTCAGTAGAAAGGCATCTTGGACAGGAATCTGTTTTGCCAAATAAAATCTCTTTGCAAATCATTTTTTCACCTCTTTTTGTAATAAGGTCTAAGGCCATGCGCCTCAAGTTCAATAATATCATACTCATCCTCAATTCTGGTTAGACACCTCCAAATACTTTTGAATGGGTTTTCTAGTTTCATCTTTCTCACCCCAAAAACTCTTTTTATCTAATATAATATTATATAGTGTTTCAACTACATATTTTTTTAGTGAAACAAACTGAAACAACTTTTATAGTCAATAAGCAAAAACCCACAGATTCTTAAAGGAATAACTTTTTTGTTTTTTCATGCTTAAGAATACTTTTTTGCATATTCCCTATATCAGCGAGAAAAAAGAGCAGGAATTATGGAAAAAAGGAATTGTTGACTGGGAGAGTTTTCTTAAATGTCAAGACAAATTAGTTAATCATGATCTAATTAAGAGATTTGTAGAATTGTCTATTGAGAATTACAAAAATCATGAATTTTTTTCTTCAAGGCTTCTTTCAAGATATCATTGGAGAGCATATGAAGATTACAAAAACAAATGTTGTTTTCTTGACATTGAGACAACAGGCCTAGATAAACAGAGCAATGACATTACAGTTATTGGACTATATGACGGGAAAAAAAGCAAAGTTTTTGTTAATGGCAAGAACTTGGAACAATTTAAGGATGAGATAAAAAAATATTCTTTTATTGTGAGTTTTAATGGATTATTATTTGACCTTCCTTTTTTGAGAGAGAAATTTCCAGATGTGAAATTCAATCAGATGCATGCAGACCTTAGATTTGTATTAAGGCAGCTAGGGTATTCAGGCGGGTTGAAAAGAATAGAAGGAGAATTCGGATTAGAAAGAGAAGATGATCTCAAGGGCATGAATGGGTTAGATGCAGTTAGATTATGGCATTACTATAAAAGATTCAATGACAAGAAAGCTCTTGATAAATTAATAAGATATAATGTTGAAGATATAGAAAATCTTAAGATATTGATGGAAAAAGGATACGAAGAATTAAGAAAGAAAAATATTCAGATATAATTAAACAGGAGTTGAATCTGTCTCTTTCTTAGGGAAATACTTTGATTGGCATTTGCTGCAATACATATATCCTTTGCCCTTTATGACAATAAATCTCTCTTTGCACATATAACATGTAGAAAGCTGCTTATACAGATTAGACATTGGCACCTTCTGCAATCTGTTTCTCAACTGCTTCTAGTTCTAATCTATATGCCTTCAATTCAACTTCCCGTGCATAGTGAAGCTGATTCAATCTCTTATCCCATTCCAAAGGCACTAATTTTCTTTTTAATTCGTTTCTCTTGCTAATTAAATTTTCATCCATAGTAAACACCAACAAAAAGAAATAATCCTTTTTATTTATATAGAAAGATGCCTGGATTAATAAGTGTTTGTGAAAAAATAAGAAAAAAAATAATAAAAAATTAAGAATTTACTTTCTTCCTCTAGCCATCTTGGCTCTGGAGGCATTTCCTTTCTTGTCGACAAAGTAAAGCCATCCTTTTTCTCTTTTTATTCCGCACTTGCAGACAACTTCCTGCTTCTTGTCGGACTTTTTGCCAGCTCTGGCCATTTTGACTCTAGCTACATTTCCCTGTTTATTTAGGAAATACAGCCATCCGCTTTCTCTTTTTATTCCACATTTATGTAATACTTCTGCCATATTAAATCACCTTGACAATACCATCTATAGACGGGTATATAAATGTTGTGGTTTTGAGGAGAAGAAAATGCGGGTTTTAGGAGAATAGTTTATGGTTTGCGGATAAAAAGGGGGAAAAGAGGCACTGGATGAATAAAAAATATTTTTATTTTTTCAATCTACTTCTAAAAAAAGTTTCTACTTCTTTATCAACAAAATAAACATAGCAACCTTTCATTCCTCTAGACATTAATACTCTATAAATATTTTTTACGTATTCATCAAATCTCTCTTTACCTCTTTTGAGAATTGGATCTTTTGTACCTAAAGGATTTCCAATTAAGCAATCATTATTTTTGTCATATCTTATATCTGGTCCAATAATTACACCTATATAATCAAACTCAAATCCTTGTGCGGTATAAATACATCCAACTTGTTTAACTCCTTCTGGTTTATATGCCCATTCATACCATCTAACGAAACCTTTTGGTGGTGTAACTTTATCATGAGTTTCCCAAGGTATTTCAAAATTACCAATTTTTACATCTTTTATTAGTTCTCCTTTTTCATCTAGTTTTTGAGACCATTCCCAACAAAATCCAGCAGTTAATCTAG
>CAYMPC010000060.1:0-4208 GCA_964392465.1 uncultured Methanosarcinales archaeon
TCAAGAGCGCTTTTTAATAAATCTTTTTCTATTTTTTGGTGCTCTGCTATCTCCTCTATTTCTTCGTTTGTTGGCTTTACAAGACTAATCCAAGCTCCTGTTTCTATTTCATTAATGCTCAAAAGCTTATCATCTGCCTGTGTTTTCTTATAATAAGTTATCATACTAAATAGAAGAATAATATCCCTTTAAATGTTTTATGATTTAAAATAAAAAAGAATATAAATTATGTTTTTTCCTTTGGCCTAAACAAGATTCCTGCCAATAAATTCAAAAGGAACGCGTCAAGTATAGATAAATTGGGTAACCCAAATAGCCTAGGCATAAGATAATTCCATATTAACCAAACTGGAAGCGCATATAACAAAGCCCCAACTAAAATAAAAAAAGCAGTCAGCAAGAGAACACCGAAAGTATTTGGAATAAAATTTACTTTCATTTTTTCACCTCTTTATCTTTCTTTTTTACAAAATCCAATTTAATATTAAGTTCTTTTAGCTGTTTATCATCAACCTCTGAAGGAGATCCTACCATTAATTCTTCTGCATTTTTGTTTTTTGGAAATGCTGTCATCTCCCTAATATTTGTTTCTCCTTTCAAGATCATGACTAACCTCTCAATACCTGGTGCAAACCCACAATGAGGAGGACAGCCGAATTTAAATGCCTTAATCATATGTCCAAATTTTTTATCTACTGCTTCAGGGCTATATCCCGCAATTTTAAATGCTTTATACATTATATCTGGAACATTATTTCTTACTGCTCCTGAAGATAATTCAATTCCGTTGCAGACAATATCATATTGATAAGCTAAGATATCTAAAGGGTCTTTTGTTTTTAATACTTCCATTCCTCCCTGAGGCATTGAAAAGGGGTTATGGCTGAAATCTATTTTTTCTTCTTCTTCGTTATATTCATACATAGGAAAGTCTACAACCCATAACCATGCAAGAAGTGTCTCATCAATTAACTTCAGTCTTTTACCAAGCTCTACTCTGAGGTTTCCCAATACCCTGCAAACTGTTTTTTCTTTTCCTGCTCCAAAGAAGATAATATCTCCTTCCTTTGCTTCAGTCTCCTTGACAATTTTTTTAACAATTTCATCTCCCAAATATTTTGAGATGGGTGATTTTATGTCTTTATCTTTTAAAGTAATATATGCAAGTCCTGGAGAACCATATCCTTTTACAAATTCTGTCAATTCTTCAATATCTTTTCTTGTAAAAGTATTTGCTGCTCCTTTTGCATTTATGGCTCTGACAACACCTTTCTCTTTTATTACCTTACTGAAAACTTCAAAATTACAGTCTTTCAATATGCTGCTTAATTCAATAATCTCCAGTCCAAACCTAATATCTGGCTTGTCCAACCCATATTTCAATATAGCTTCTTTGTATTTTAGTCTTGGAAATGGTTTTTTCAAAAGTTTTTTATCTGTAAATTTTTCAGTCAGTTCTATAAACAAAGGCTCCATGAGTTGAAAAAATTCTTCCTGCGAAAGAAAGCTTGTTTCACAATCTAACTGATAAAATTCTCCTGGACTTCTGTCTGCTCTTGCATCCTCGTCCCTCATACATGGGGCAATCTGAAAATATTTGTCAAAGCCTGCAACCATCAAAAGCTGTTTGTATTGCTGAGGAGCTTGAGGTAATGCATAAAATTTTCCTGGGTGCAATCTTGAAGGGACTAGGAAATCTCTTGCTCCTTCTGGAGAAGAAACTGTCAAGATAGGTGTTTCTATTTCTGTGAAGCCTTTTTCAAACATCCAATCTCTTATATATTTTACAACTTTAGCTCTGAAGATGATATTTTCCTGAAGCTTTTTTCTCCTTAAATCCAAAAATCTATACTTCAATCTCATCTCTTCTGAAACATCAATCCTGTCATCTATTTCAAAAGGAGGAGTTTCTGATTTGTTTAGAATATCAACTTTATCAACAATAATCTCTATTTCTCCTGTTTCAAGTTTTTGATTTACTAACCCCTCTCCCCTAAATCTGACTTTTCCATCTATATGTATAACATATTCTCTTCTCAAAGATTCTGCGATATCATGTGATTTTTTGTCATGCTTTGGATCAAAAACAATCTGAGTTAATCCGAATCTATCTCTTAAATCTATGAAAATAACTCCCCCATGATCCCTATATGATTGAACCCATCCAGATAATTTAACTTGTTTCCCAATCTCCTTCTTTCTTAGTTCACCGCAATTATGTGTTCTTAATGCTTGATTTTGCATTTGAATTTCCTCCCTGAATATTATTTTTTATAGTATTGTCCTTCTATATTGATTTTTAACTATATAAATATTTAGAAGAACAATGAATGGCTTAAAGCCTAATTAGTTATTATAGTTCTTAAACATATGTAGTAAAAAACAAAACAAGAGAAATATTTAAAGGTTATGGGGAAAATTTTTTAAAACACAGGTTATATACTAGAAAATATAAAAAATGAGAACTCTTATCATATTAAAATCAATTCATAAAAAGAACACAGAAAAAATAGCAAAAGCTATTTCAGAAGTTATACATGCTGCAATTGTTTCTCCACAAAGTGTTGATCACGACTTGATTGATAAATATGATTTAATAGGGTTTGGTTCAGGAATTTATATGTGGAAACATCATAAAAGCTTATTTGACTTAGTTAACAGTCTGCCTAACATGAAAGGGAAAAAAGCATTTATTTTTTCAACAAGTGGAGTAGGAAAAACTTCTTTACATTTTTCCCTTAAAAAAAAGTTGAAAGAAAAAGGTTTTGTAATTCTGGATGAGTTCTCATGTAAGGCATTAGATATGTATGGACCTTTCAAATTAATAGGTGGATTGAATAAAGGAAGACCAAATGAAGAGGATCTGAAAAAAGCCAAAGAATTTGCTCATAAGCTTAAGGGCAAATAAAAAAGTTTCTAAAAAATAAAATAAATTAAGAAAAAATCTAAAAAATCATCTGTAAGATTTTTGTTTCTTAGATCTTGCAGCACCATGTCGATTTGGCTTATGCTGTTCTTTAAATCTTACGTCTGCAACAATCAGCTGCCTGTCATAATTCAAGAATACATTTCTTAACTTTGAGGAATATTCTGCCATTGCTCTTGCAATAGCTAGCCTTGCTGCGTCTGCCTGGCCCATTGGCCCTCCTCCTCTAACAATAACATTAATATCTACTTTATTTAAAATTTCTCCACCTAACATTAGTGGTTCTTGAATCCTTAGCCTATAAGATTTTGGTTGATATAATTCAACAGGAATACTGTTTATTCTAACTCTTCCAACTCCTTCTTTTAAAGTTGCTTTTGCTATTGCTGTTTTTCTTTTTCCTGATTTGACAATTATTTTTTTACTCATTCTAGTTTAGCACCTAATCTTTTTGACAAAGTATTTACATCTATATATTTTAAAGTTGGAAGTTTTTCAATGCCTGCGCCCTCTATCTTGATTGGCTTCTTATCCTTATATTCCTCAGGCATCCCCACATAGCACATTACTCTTTTATATGCTTCTTTTCCTGATGGCTTTTTGTAATCAATCATTCCCCTTATTGTCCTTCTGACAATTTTATCTGGCATTCTGTGAATATATGGGCCTTTTCTTGGTGAGCCTCTTGCCATTCTATTAAGATATTCATCAAAAATATTTTTTTTGCTTCCTGAGATAACTGCTTTCTCACAATTTACAACAATTACTTTTTCTCCTAGTAATGCATGCTTAGCTGCATAAACAGCCATCCTTCCTAAAATCAAATTAGTTGTATCAATTAATATCATGCTAATATCCTCACTTTTGTTCCTTTTGGATTTTTCTTGACTAAATCTTCAATAGGTATTATTTTTGATCCTGAGTCTTTTATTTTTAATAATGCAGATCCTGAAAAACCATAAGCTGCTATTGTAATCTTTTTAGTTAAAATACCCATACCTAATACTTTTCCTGGCACCAAAACTGTTTCTTCTTCTTTAGCATACTTATCTATTTTTGTAAGATTTACTATTGCTCTTTTGGATGAAGCACCCTCTAGATCAGTAGCTACTCTTTTCCAAATATTTACATCATTCTTTATAGATGCTTTTTTCAGTTCT
Organism: uncultured Methanosarcinales archaeon; assembly: GCA_964392465.1. GTDB lineage: Archaea > Nanobdellota > Nanobdellia > Woesearchaeales > GW2011-AR15 > JAAXVZ01. The sequence goes on from CAYMPC010000060.1 coordinate 4,087, forward strand.
ACTATCAATGTTTGCAATTGTGGATTTTTCATCTTCGTTTTTTATTATTTTTTATGTTATGCGGGGGACGTGATTCGAACACGCGCACCCTCTATGGGACTAGGCCCTCAACCTAGCGCATC
>CAYMPC010000061.1:0-4163 GCA_964392465.1 uncultured Methanosarcinales archaeon
GATAAAACTTCTTTCTCTAGCTTAGGGGAAGAACCGTCATCCACTGCAATGATTTCTATATTTTTATTAGTCTCTTGATTTTTAAGGGCTAAAAGGCAAGTTTTAAGATTGCTTAGATCTCCTTTAAAAGGAATGATAATTGACAAATCTCGCATCTTTTTTAGGAAGAAACAATGATTAATAAAGCTTAGGATATTAAGTAAATAAAATCTCCTTCTGAATAAATTTCTTCCAAAAAGTCACAGTCAAGACTCATTTTACTTAATATATATTTTGCTCCTATACTTTCTAAGATCTCTTTTTTCTTATCACAATTATAACTATAAAAATTTAAATTATCTTCTATCAGTCCTCCTTCCATTATTGCAGGAATAAGAGAGATTACCTTATTACCTGAAACAGGATAAACTGCAGAAGTCATAAAATAAGGAGTCACAATTAGGTTATCTTCACCAATAGTCTTCTTCATCCAGATAAGAGCTTTATAATCTTCTTCATCAACTACATAGTATGAATAGTTTCTGTATTTAGAGTCAAGCGGATAGTTATGAAAGATAAGCAAAATAAGGAAAAGTAATGTGAAAAATAAACTAAGGGTAAGTCTTAATGAAAAACTATTTTGTTTATCTAACTTTTTAATAAGATAATTTAAAAGAGAGGTTAGTCCTAGTGCAGTAAGAGGAATCATTGCCAGCATGGAATAATGAACTGCTCTTGAATATGGAACAAACAAAGTAAAACCAAAATTGTTGAATATTGCTGTTATTGCCAATGAAAAAAAAGCCATGCTTATAAAAAACCTAAAATTTGATTTTCTTCCGACAATTACTCCAATAATAGCAAAAATTGTATTTACTAATCCATAAAGCATAGGTATAAAATAAGTAATTTCAAGCCTTCCCCATCCCTTCTCAAATAAAATTATCCCTTTCAAATATCTTAATGTGTCTATAATTTTTCCTTGCCATATCAATAATAAAGCAATAATAAATAGAAAAAAGGTTAGGATAAATATAATTATTTTATTCTTTCTTGTTAATCCCTTTAAGAAGTTTATATTAAAAAGTAACTCTATAAAAGCAGGAAAAATTAATATAACAAAAGAAGGTGGATGAATAACAAAGAGAGCAAATAATAATATCAAAGACAAAAAGAATTTTTTTATGTTGTTCTCTTTAAATGCCTCTAAATAATATAAGATGAAAAGAAAAATAAAAGGAATTGCCATAGTTAATGGAACAAAGTAATCTTTACCAAGGATGTTTACGTTTGTCGGCAGAAAAATAAAAATAAGTGCAGAAAAAAAACCTAGTTCTGCTTTCTTCGATAATTTAAAAGTGCACAGAAAAATTGCCAAAAGGCTAAAAACAGAAAAAATAGCCGCAAAGTATTGAAAAAAAAGGATTTTATTTAATCCTGTCATTAAAAAAAAAGAAGCCAGAAAAAAATGAAAACCAGATTCAAAATCAGCATGATAATTTGTTTGCTCTATATAAGGATTATATTGTTTGTTATAACCTTCTTCAATAGCCTGTATAGATAATGCAAGATGTTGCCATTCATCATGGTGATAAGGAAAAGGATAATTGAAATGAACAGAGTAAGTTTTTAAGAATACAACAACTATAAGGAAAAACAAGATAAGATATTGCTTTTTATTTAATTCCCCCATCCTTTTCTATAAATAATATTTGGATTAATAAACCTTTTCCATTATTAGTATTAAATATAATTCAATAAAAGAGAAAAAATTTATAAAGTAATACTAGTATTAAAAGTAATACTTTATGAGATCTGGCATTAAAAAAGTGAAGATTTGCATTTCTTTAGATAAAGAGTTATATGATACTTTAAAAGATACTTGTGAAGAAACTGATGCAAAAATCTCAACTAAGATTAATTCAATATTAGCCAATGCTATATCAAACAAAAAAAAGAGGTGAAAGATGACTTATCTTATAGATAAGTATGTTTATTTTGGAGTTTTGATAGTTTGCTTTCTAATTTTCAGTTTAATCTTAAAGATTACAAAGAAAAGAAGCAAAATTTTGACACTTGATAACATAGATGAACCACCACTTTATCAAAAGATAAATCTGGCTAATTTAAAAGAAGAAAAGATAAAAAAACAAAGAAGAGAAGCAAGAGTTAAAAAAATCTTACAGGTATATAAACAGTATCTTAAATTATTTGTAAGCGGAGTTAAATTATCTAATAAGATAAGTCTTATTTTGTTTTCGCTATATTCCTCCTTTTACAATCATTTGTTATTATATGTAACAGTTATCGAAATACATAGGATAAAATTTGAACATAAGATAAAAGATATTCTTGAAAAAATAAGCTTAAAATTCATAATTAGTTTAGCTACAATAAAAACAAGCTTGTTCATTTTATATTTTAAGAGTATAGAGAATAGCAAAACTTCTTTTTTAATTTATATTAATGAGATAAAAGAATGGCATTTATCTCAAATAAGTCAGATTAGTTCAAAAAAAGAAGAGATTAATAGAAGTATTCAAAGTTTAATTAAGAATCTTGATTCAAAAAGAGCAAATTTACAAAGGATTTTATTCTTAATTATCTTAGTTTTCATGATATACTTTCTTTTCCTGAGTATCTTGCCTGGACAGGAAAGAACCTTCTTATGCGTAAAAGCCGCCGATGATAACACATGTAATGGTGTTTGGGATGGTGATATTAACTTAGGCAATTGCACTGCTTATGGTCTTTGTAGTGGTGGTCCTGCTTGGAACATAAATAACGATGTTGATGGCAACTGTAATGGGGATCCGACCTGTGCAAGCTCAACATGCTGTGGTGATGATTCTTATGAATTTTATGAATATTGTGATGTGAGTATTATCCCAGAAGCTAATATTTCCTGGGGAGCAAATTGCAACACAGCAGATGATGCTTGTTGCAATACTACAAGTTGTGTAGGAAGACTGAATACTGTTGGTAGGTATTGTTATGATAATCAAACAGCACATGATATAATTGGAGAAACAGGAGATGACCAGTTTGCCAGGTGTGATAGCGTTGGAAGATGGGTAGATTGTGACTATTCTGAGGCAATATGCAATACATGTGCGGCTATTGGGACTTTCCAAACATGTACCGGAGGAAGCTGCTGGATAACTGCTGGTGAAACAGGAGTAGGTGAATATGACAGTACTGCAGACGGCGGAGACGGAACTACAGAATGCTGCGGTGACGATGATACTGAAATCTATAGGTATAGATTGACAGATGATGCGATAATGGAGAACGGATATGGAGATGATGCCTCCGATAATGCCTGTTGCGATTCTTCCACAGACTGCATAAATGCCTATACTTGCTATACATCTGGCACATCACTTGTTGATGTTGATAGTGATGGAGACTATGATTACTGTGATAGTGGTGTATGGAAAGATTGTAATGCAAATAGTCAATGTAATTCTATAGAAAATTTAGTATGCTCATTAACTTTAAAGGATTGTGTAGATGTTGGTGGTTTTATCAGAATAAGAAATTTAGGAATGACAAGTATAGAACAAACAAATCAAGAATATACTTCAAGCAGGAATGTGCTTTTGCTTCTAAACTTCACAACAAATGCATCTGCATGCAGATATATTAATTATAACAATCCAAGCGAATCACCTTCAGATTCATCAGAAGACTGGACAGCATGGGAGGAATGTATAACAAATAGAGTATGGGAATTATCTCCTCTTCTAGGAAATAAAACAGTCTATTATCAAATAAATTATAGTATAACACCAAAAACTTATAATGATTCTATTTATTATAATTATACTGGCGCAGGGCTTGATAACACAACTCCTGAAATTCCAAGCATTTATGATGGAGATTATACAAATGATATAGAAGAAATAACTTTTTCATGGGAATCCTATGATTATGAATCAGAACTATTTAAGATTCCTCTTATATATGAATATCTTATTTTCCTAAGCAATGGCTCTACTATTTATACAGGGAGTACAACTAATTCACAAGTTACTTTAAATCTAACTTCAAAAAGCATTTATCATGAATCTGTTATTTATGTTAATGTTACTGTAATAAACTCAGCTGGGTTAACTTCTAAAAATAAGTCAGATGGGCTAATAATCGACCTCATTCCTCCTAATGTCATCTCACTATATGGA
>CAYMPC010000062.1:0-4163 GCA_964392465.1 uncultured Methanosarcinales archaeon
ATTGTTTTAATTTTTGAATCAAGAATATAAGAATAGGTTCCAGGAAGGATGTTTCTCCATGTAAATTCATAAGAATCTTCATCTTGCTTTGCTTGAGGAGTAGTATTTAGGGATACTATTTCTTGATTAAAAGCATCTTCAGGGTAAAAGTGAAGATCTGCTTTTACATATTCAATCTTTCTGTTAGTATCTTCTGAAATTAATGAAATATCCGAGCTGATTTTCAAATTTAAGATAATATCCTCACTATAAAAAACATCATCAGACATATTAAGAGCAGCTACATTGAAAGATAATAATAATAAAGAGAGGATAAAATAAACAAGTGTTTTTTTCATTAATTTTTCCTAATTCTTTGTGTTTTTTATTTTTTTCTGAATTGCTATGAAAAGAGGATAATAAAGAGGGTAAAATACTGTCTTTTCCGCAAACTATTTAAATTAGTTAACATTTAATAAGAGTAACAATTATTTATTACTATAAAATGGGAGGGGTATTTATGAATAAAACAAAGATTTTAGCTTTAGTTTCTGCATTATTAATTTTATTGACCATTACTGCTTGTACAAAATATGAGTATAAACCATATACACCAACAGGTGAAGTAGTTGTTAGTCCAGAAGAAGAAAAAGAAGAGACAATTATTGATAGCCTAATAGAAGAAGAAACAACAGAAGAGACAACAGAGGAAACTACTGAGGAAAAAACTGAAACAGAAGGACCAGATGTTGTTGCTTATGAAGGCGATTTGATTGATTTAAAGCCATTGGTAATGGATCCAGATGGTGACGATATTACTATTGGTTATACTTCTCCTTTTGATGAAAAAGGAATTTGGCAAACAAAACAAGGAGATGCAGGGTTATATTCTGTAATTGTAACAGCTACAGATAATAAAGATTCTTTTGTGACAAAACAAATGATTGTTAATGTATTAATTAAAAATAAATCACCTGTTATAGAAATACCTGACACACTTGAATTTTATGAAGGCGATTTAATTATATTAAGTCCTAAAGTAACTGATCCAGATGATACAGAAATATTTGTTACATATTCTGGATGGATGAGTTCAAAGACCTACCAAACAACATATACAGATGCAGGTGAATATGAAGTAGTTATAAGGGCAGATGATGGAAAAGCACAAGTATTCAAATCTGTAAATATAATTGTGAAAGAAGTTAACAGAGCTCCAGAAATAGTTCTAGAATCAGAAGATAAACTTACAGTTACTGAAGGAGATACAGTTAGAATAATGGCATCTGCAACTGACTCGGATGGAGATAAGGTTACAATAAGTTTCTCAAAACCAATGACAGAAACAGGAACATGGGAAACAACAAAAGGAGATGCTGGAAAATATCTAGTCAAAGTAATAGCAAATGATGGTGTTAATGAGGTCAAGAAAGATATTGAAATTGAAGTTTTAAAGAAAAATGAACCTCCTGTTATAGAGTCTATAACAGTAACACCTGAAAATGTAGTTCTAAAAAAGCCAGGGGATGAAGTAACGATTGAGATTAAGGTAGTTGCTTCAGATCCAGACAAAGATGATTTAGAAATAACTTATTCAGGCTATATGGATTCTGAAACAAAAACAGTACAATATGGAGAAAAAGGTGGAGAAAAAACAGTAGTAGTTACAGTTAGCGATGGGAAAGACAGTGTTTCAAAAGAGATAACTTTCTCCATGAATAACTGGCCATGTTTTGATTGCCAGTAAGTTTTTTTATTTTTTATTTTTTAATTCTTATCGGATATCCTTATTTTCAAAACATTTTTATATTCTAAATAAAAGAAGAATTAAGGGGTGATTTGATGGAATTAGCACTTAGTTATGATGATGTTCTTCTTGTTCCAAAACATTCTCATATAAAATCTAGAAGAGATGTTTCTACAGAAACTAGGCTGACAAAAAAGATAAAGCTGAAAATGCCTATAATAAGCGCAAATATGGACACAGTAACAGAAGCAGACATGGCAATTGCTATGGCTCAATTAGGGGGAATAGGTATCATCCACAGATTTAATACACTTGAACAGCAGGTTGAAGAAGTGAAAAAGGTAAAGAGATACAGGAATGCATTTATTGAGCATCCATTAGCAGTCAAACCAAATTTTACATTGGGAGAAGCAAGAAAAGTCATGGAAAAGCATAATATAACTGGCTTGTTGGTTATCGATGATAATAATAAGCTTATAGGAATATTAACATCTAGAGATATAAGATTTAGGCCTTCAGAAAGTTCTTTGGTTAGTGAGCTAATGACTAAAAAGGAAAAATTGATTGTTGGTGAAATGGGAATTTCTACAGAGGAAGCAAAAATTCTTTTGATGAAGCATAAAATAGAAAAATTACCTGTTATAAACAAAGATTGGACAATTGCTGGCTTGATGACAAGCAAAGATATTTATAGAAAAACAAAATATCCAGATTCTTCTTTGGATAAAAAAGATAAGCTTCTTGTTGGAGCAGCTATAGGAGTAAAAGCAGATTCTCTTGAAAGGACAGAAGCTTTAATCAAGGCAGGAGTTGATGTGATTGTTGTTGATATTGCACATGGACATTCAGATCTAGCTATTGAGACAGTAAGGAAGATAAAACAAAAATTTCCAGAAATAGAGGTTATTGCTGGAAATGTGGCAACTGCAGAAGGAACAAGAGACTTGATTGAGGCAGGGGCTGATTGTATAAAAGTTGGAGTTGGGCCTGGCTCAATATGTATAACAAGAATAGTAACTGGAAGTGGTTATCCTCAATTATCAGCTGTTATGAATTGTGCAAAAGAAGCTGATAAACATGATATTCCTATAATTGCAGATGGCGGAATTAAACAATCTGGAGATATTACAAAGGCTATTGCAGCAGGAGCATCTACTATAATGCTTGGAAGCTTATTGGCAGGTACAGATGAAAGTCCAGGAGTGCCTTTAATAAAGAACGGTAAGAAATTTAAGGTTGTAAGAGGTATGGCATCTTACGGAGCAAAATTCGGCAGAGAAGCAAAAGAAAATGGGAATGAAAATTTTGAAAACCTTGTAGATTTTGTGCCAGAGGGAGTTGAGGCAAATGTGCCTTATAAAGGAAGTGTTTCTGAAGTATTATGCCAGCTTTTAGGAGGATTGAGATCTGGTATGAGCTATTGCGGCTCAAAGACAATAGAAGAGATGAGAGGAAAAGCTGAATTTGTAAGGATAACTTCAGCAGGTATGAGAGAGAGCCAGGCGCATGATGTCAATCTAATCTAATCTAATTAATAAGATATTCATTTAAATATAACTTTTTTTTCTGTTTATTTTATGGCATTAAAGGATTTACTAACTTCTGAGTCAATTTGTGATTATCAGACTACAAGAAATAGAACAAAAGGAAGTACATTAGAAAAAATTTTATTTGGTCTAATAAATAGTTCTGGAATTTTACAGAAATTAATAATGCAATCAACTCTTTCAATAGAGTATATAGCTATTGAGGATAATACGTTTGTAAGAAAAAAAGCAAGTGAATATCCTAAAATTGAAGAATATACTGAATTTGCCATAGCACCTCACCTCTCTAGTATAAAAGATGTTCTTTCTTGTGCAATTGCTTTCTCTCAACTACCTGGAAGTCCTGCCCCTTATGTTGTCAGCAAGAGAGATAATTTTGCTGAATATGGCCTTTTATTAGGTTTAGTATTAAGAGAGCTTGGTGCTTTTCCTGTCCCAAGGCTTTTTCCTTTAGGTGATGATTTAATTGATAAAGAGTTCTATAAAGAAATTAAGACATATATAGCTTTAATAGAAGATCCTAAAAAAGCATTTGCTATTGCAGTAGAAGGTACAAGACAGACAAGTGGAATGCCTGGAGAGCCAGAAGAAGGATTGGAAAAGGCAATAAAAAAAAATATATTAAAAAAAGGAAATACTCATCATGTTATCCCAATGGCACTGAGCATGGATATTATTTCAAGAAGAATATATGTCTCTTTTTGTGATCAGATAGATATTGGCCCAGAAGAAATTGGAAGAAACAATAGAGAATTATTCTTTTCAGCTATTAAAAGGACAATGAAAGTCTCTTATAATCATATAGCCTCATCCTCTCTTTTAGAATATGTAATTAAGTATGGCCAATATTTTATTTTTTATGAATTAAGAAGATAAGAGTTATATTCTAT
>CAYMPC010000063.1:0-4110 GCA_964392465.1 uncultured Methanosarcinales archaeon
TAAGAAAATATTTTTAGTGAAATAAAATATGATTAAATATTGCAAGGACATAAGGAGTGTTCCGCCACAGTAAGGTAAGATGGAGAAAAAACTGCTGGACATTCTGTTAAGCTGCTGGAAGCTTGTAAAGAGCGGATGTGGCTTTTCTATTTGAATTTGTAAAGTATTATTTTCCTGTTTGGTAAATATAACTTTTCTAGACACTTTCAAAAAGGAGGTTTTAGCAAATGAATTTTTTGTATAAAAAATTTAATATTAAAAATCCAACACCAAAGATAGCTGTTGTATTTAATCTGAAAAAAGAACCAGCTCAGAATATGCCAGAAGATTTTTATGCTGAATTTGATAATCTCTCTGTTCCAACAGCAATAAAAGAAGCTATTGAAAAAAAAGGATTTGATGTTGAAATTGTTGAAGCCAATGAAGACTTTTTTGAAAAAATAAGATATGGCAATTATGATTTTGTATTTAATATTGCAGAAGGATTAAATGGAGGTTCAAGAGAAAGCCAAGTTCCTGCAATCCTAGATATGCTTGGTATTCCTTTTACAGGAAGCGGTGTGTTTACACAAGCATTAACATTAGACAAAAGAAGGACAAAAGAAATTCTTCAATACTATGGAGTTGCCACGCCAAAATTCCAGATATTCACTTCTTGGAATCAGAAACTTGATCCAGAATTACAATTTCCTCTGTTTGTAAAACCAAACGGAGAAGGCTCATCAAAAGGAATCAGAAATGATTCTCTTGTTACAAATGAAGAAGAATTAAGAAAAAAATTAAGATTTGTAATGAATAATTACAATCAGCCAGCACTTGTAGAAGAATATTTGGAAGGAAGAGAATTCACAGTAGCTATTTTGGGAAATTCCCCTCCAAAAGTAATGCCTATTGTTGAAGTAACCTTTGATTATCTTCCTGAGCATGTGCATAAGTTTGATTCATATGAAGTAAAATGGATTTGGGACAGTCCAAACAATCCTGTTGATCCTGTAATATGTCCTGCAAATGTATCAAAAGAATTGGAAAAGATGATTAAAGCAACTGCCTTAAAAACATTTAAAGTATTGGGATGTGTTGATCTTGCTAGAATAGATATTAGATTAGATAAAAATGGAATACCAAATGTTTTGGAGATAAATGCTTTACCAGGATTAATGCCTGATCCTTTAGAAAATTCAAGATTCCCAAAAGCATGCTTTACAGCTGGAATGACATATGATGAGATAATTATTACAGTACTTAGTGAAGCAATGAAAAGATATAGTTTGCTGAAAGAAATAAAAACAGAAATAAAAAATGATAATAAACTGCAGAAACACAAACAAAGGACTGACTTTTAGTATTGACGAGCAGAATTTTGCTCTTGAATATCCACAGAAAGTATGGGATAATTATCCTGATTCTTTAAAATCAGTATTTGCAGATAATTATGCTTTTCTGAAAGCTTTGCATCTTCCACAGATGCTTAGCCAAAATGGAAAACTTGAGAATCATGATAAATTAGATTTCTCAACCTCTTATCCATTATTTGAAAAACAGATAATTGATTGCATGTTCAACAATATTTCATTTTGTGCTGATGTGGATAATGTATCAACTGCAGATAATCTAAAAAGTTTTCTTAATCTTAAAATAAGTTTCAAAAATTTTGAGATTAAATATCCTAAATATGAAGATAATCTTGATGAAAAAGCAGTACTAAATATGTCTTTTGGAAAAGATAGCCTCCTTTCTTTTGGATTAGCAAATGAATTAGGACTTGAGCCAACTTCTGTTTATATGCTAGATAATTCTGTAAAAATAGAAAATGATTACAAGTTAGAGGTTATTGAAAAATTCAAAAAAGAAACAGGAAAAGAGGTCTTAACATTTACAAATAATACAGGTGTGCTTCATGATTATAGAACTTGGAAACTTCCGAGGACTGAATGGGGATATGGCCATCTGATGACAGAATTCTTTTTAGATATTCTGCCTTTTGCCCATATGTCAAAATCAAAATATATCTTGTTTGGAAATGAAAAGAGCTGTGATGAAACATATATCAATAAAGAAGGCTATAAGAGTTATCCTGTCTATGATCAAACAAGCAAATGGTTACTTGAAATGACAAAAATGGCAAAAACAATGACAAATAATCAAGCAGCTGTAATGAGCCTTATAGAACCTTTACATGATCTCGCTGTGACAAAAATTCTTCATTCAAGATATCCAAATATAGCTAAATTTAAGATGTCGTGTTTTCCTGATGAGAATGAATACGGCAAACATCATTATTGGTGTGAACATTGTTCTAAATGTGCAAGGATTTTTGTTTTAATGCAAGCTAATGGAATTCCTCCTAAGAATGTCGGCTTTAAAACTAATATGTTTAATATTGAACACAAATCTTTATTTTCATGCTTTGGAGTAGAAAAAAAAGAAGGTGCTTCTGTAGGCTATGATACAAGTGGTGTAGGAAAAGAAGAGCAATTGTATGCTTTTTATTTGGCTTATAAAAGAGGTGCAAAAGGAGAGCTTATTGAAAAATTCAAAAAAGAACTTCTTGATGAAGCAAAAGAGAAAGAAGAAGAATTTTATAAGAAATATTATAGCATACAAGATTCAAAAACAATTCCATCAAATTTATTGAAACCTTTACAGAGCATATTTAAGGAAGAATTGGAAAAATAAAAAGTTGTAATAATCTCATAAACTTAAAATATAACTTAAAAGAATAAGTGTTTGAAAGATACATTATCCGCAATCTTTATATACCAGTATACTAATTTATAATATTATCTTTGGAAAATGATGGAAACCGCTGTAAAGTCAAACGACCAGATTTTTAATATTCTCTTCAATAACGATGAGATTACCTGGCAGAGTATGATTTATGATTTGATTAGCTCTGAAAAGATGGATCCATGGGATGTTGATGTTTCTTTGTTATCTAATAAATTTCTGGAAAGGCTTAAAAAAATAAAGGAAATGGACCTGAAAATATCTGGAAAAGTCTTATTGGCTGCTGCTATTTTGGTTAGGGTAAAATCAACGAGATTCATGGAAGAGGACATGGGTGCTTTAGATGCATTGATTGCCTCTGCCAATTCCTCAGAAAACGATGTTCCTTTTGAAGAACTAGTTGATTATGAAGGGAATGGAGCAGTTAATTTTGACGATCAACCTATGATTTATCCAAGAACACCACAGCCAAGAAAAAGAAAAGTTAGTGTATTTGACTTAGTTCATGCCCTTGAGAAAGCGCTTGAGGTTTATCAAAGAAGACCTGCCAAAGCATCAGAAGCTCAAAAAGTTGTTGCTCCTGAAAAGCCAAGAGATATAAGCCTAGTCATCAAAGACGTTTACAATAAAGTAATCACTTTTTTCAAGAAAAATAAAATGAAGAGCAAACTAACTTTTAATCTCCTTCTGCCTGACGAAACAAAAGAAGAAAAAGTATTCACTTTTATTCCATTACTTCATCTTGACAACCAGAGAAAAATTGACTTATTGCAGCAGCAGCACTTTGGAGAGATTGAGATAAAATTAATTGAAAAGGCAGCAGCTTCTAATAATTAAAAATTTATATTGTTTCTATTTTTTATAATTAATATGGAATTTTGTCCAACCTGTAAATCAGTTCTTATACCAAAAAAAGGAAAACTCATATGTAGTTGTGGTTATGAAAAAAAAGAAAAAGTAAAAATAGAGTTCAAAGAAAAAATAGATAAGCAAAAAGAGATTGAAATAATAGACGAAAAAACAGAAAACATTGGTGATTCCGAACTACCTATTGTCTGCTGGAACTGCGGCAATAAAGGAGTTTATTTTTGGATGGTGCAGATGAGAAGAGCAGATGAACCTCCAACAAGATTTTACAAATGTAAAAAATGCAAGAAAGTATGGAGAAGCGGAAAATAACAAAAAAATAATCAACCTTTTAGTTTAATTCATTTCAACACAATATATATATTATAGCTTTGATATTCTAATGACATGGGTGTTGAATCTCTAATTGAACTGGAAAGTTTAATTAATGGAAAAAAAGATAATCTTGTTCTTATGAATTCTCCTGATATTTCACGTGAGATTATTATTGAAAGAATAAATACACTTATAATCTCC
>CAYMPC010000064.1:0-1184 GCA_964392465.1 uncultured Methanosarcinales archaeon
AGCAGTAGTAGATTTACCTCAGTATGCGGCTGCTACCTATGCCTTTTATTCATATGCTTGGAAAGATGAGATATGAAGGAAATCATTTTGGTGCTGAAGAGGTACTTGATTTTTTAACACGTCAGTCTACTTTTTATGTTAATAAGGAAGAAGGGTTAAAATTTTTTTCAATAAATGATGGATTAGATGTAGTTTTAATGGATTCTCCTGTGTTTATCAATAAAGATTTTCCTGAAATATCCTATTCTCTTGAGGAAAAAATTAGGAGTCTTACAGAAAAGACTATAGTAAGCAGCTTTAAGATAGAAAAACCTAATCTAATTACGGCAGATCCTGTCTTAAGAATTCAATTTCAAGGATCTAATTATAAAATTGAAGAACCGAGATTTTTAATTGTAAATAAAGATATAGTTAATGAAGGTATTATTGAAGGAAACGATAGGCTTCTTTCTCTTCTTTATGAAAAAGGACAACAGGGGCAACAAGTTACCATGGAAACTGCTGAAAAAATTTTAAAGCATTCTCCATTATACATCAATCAATTTATTAGGTTTGCAGGAAAAAAAGGGCCTATTTATGCTGTTATAAAAGGAAATATTACAACAACAAGAGAGAACAGAATCCTAATAGCTGATAACCCTTTTGTAGAGTTGCTTGATGAAAAAGAATATTCTAAAAAAATTAGAATTGGAGAGCATGTAATGAATAATGTTTTTGGTATACAAGCGAGAGATATGGAACAATATCTTGCATTGCAATATGGGATTTTTAATCCTAATGTCAGTTTAATGTTTTTATGTGGAAGCCAAGGAAGCGGAAAAACCCTTATTAGTTATGTTGCTGCAGTCGATCAAATAATGTGCTATAATAGTGAGATAAGAAAAAAAAGAGGCATGCCACAAGACAAAGTAGGTGGGTTTTTTAGACAGATTATTCTTTTAAAACCTAATGACCTTATAGGTGGGACTAAAAGAGATGTAGGATTTTTGCCTGGAACTCTTTATGAAAAAATAAGACCTTATTTGGCACCTTATGAAGATGCTCATAAAGAATCAGAGTTGGGAATTTTTTCTTTTACTGATATGTTAAAACACCCTAGGTTTGAGAACGAGATAGGACCTGCAAGACCTAAAATAAAAATAAGTGATTTTTCCAAATTCTTTTTTATTTTTCCAAAATAATTT
>CAYMPC010000064.1:1194-3682 GCA_964392465.1 uncultured Methanosarcinales archaeon
AGGTAGGTCTTTTAGGGATATATTAATGTTAATTGATGAAGCTCAAAATTTTACACCTTATGAAATAAAAACAATCTTATCAAGATTAGGAGAAGGATGCAAAGCTATAATTATGGGAGATCCTGATCAAACAGATAATCCTTCCTGTTCAAGAGAGATAAATGGCTTAACTCATTCTATAAACCATTATCTTGGAAAGCCCTATTCCTGTTTAGTTAAATTAAGTCATAATTATAGGAGCCAAGTATCTATGGATGCAGATGCTTGGAAAACATATGGTGTGTAAGAAAAGGATTAGATCTATAAAAATAAAATAATCTTGAAAGCAAGAGGTGAGTAAAAGATAACTATAGCAGCTACTCAATTAGAAAAACAAGATATTTTCTTTGAGCTGCCAGAGTCTTCTATCAAAAATATACCTGTCCAATCTTCACTTGAAGAAAGATTGAGTATAGGTTTTGTCGAAATCGGATGCAAACCAAAAGGCAAGAATAGTCAATTAAAAAATAAAAGAGAGTTATTCTATAAATATTGGGGGGATAATTATAGATATGTTTATGGTATTGACTGGCTTCCAAGATTATATAGAATTTTAGCACATTATTCTCCAAATTCATATTTACCTTTAGATTATAGAAAATACTCTCCAGATTTGATCATAATGTATAGTTATATAGATGAAATTATGTTATCTCAAATCACAGAAGAGGAAAGAAAAGAAATTTATAGAATAGCACATAATCAAAAAGATAAAGACCTTCTTGAAGAGATTATATTAACAAGAGATTCAGAAAGATTACATAACTTAATAATTGAAGGACATAACGAATATTCACTTTTAAGGGGAAAGATTGCAGAAATCTTTGTATTAAAGGATTTAGAACAAAATCTACCCTCTGAAATGAGATTATTTAGGAATTCAGAGATTCATTATTTTAATAAAAGATACAAAAATGGAACTGAAATTGATGGGATATTATTTTTTTATGGAAAAGAGATTTACAAAGAACTTGTTAACTCATTAAAGAAGATAGAGCATATAAATATAAGACCTTAGTTTTACCCTTTCTTTGCTTTCTCACTAATTATTGCAGAATTCCCACTTGGATCTGAAAGTATCAAAGTAACTTTTTCCCTTCCCCATAAAACCCTTCCAATTTTTTTCAATTGATTTTTTGCCTTTTTTGCAACAGTAGGTTCTTCATCATCCTTCATGTCCTCTATTATTTTCTTAACCCTGTTTAATATGCCTTCTACATTTGTTATATAACCATTTGAAATAGGGCCTGGAGTAATTTCAGTCAAATGAGGAATTTTTATTGTTGCCTGGCTTGATTTTACAACTCTTATGCTTAAATCCTTTTCATTTTCTATATCTATGGTATATTTAACAGGCTTGCCATCGCTGTTTTCAGATTCTACATCTGCCATATGATAATTGCATCCTGTACAGTCCATTGAGAAGATATAACATGGTCCAAAATAGGGAATTTCCCTTTTCATTTCTCTTAAAGTAAGCGTGTTATTATGACACATAGGACAAGGCTGTCCGTCTAATATATCCATCTCTTCCTCATTAGGTTTTTCTGTTACCATAACCTAATTAAAATAAAATCACTTTTTAAAGTTTTTTATTGTTTAATCAAAAGCTTTTTAAATCTCTTCTAAATTCAAAATACAAGTATGGCAACAGAAACAATTCAAGTTTTAGTCGAAGGAGGAAAAGCAACCGCAGCTCCGCCTTTAGGACCTGCTTTAGGACCTTTAGGAGTTAATATTGGCATGGTTGTGTCTGAGATTAACAAAAAAACACAGGATTTTAAAGGAATGCAAGTTCCTGCAAAAGTTACTGTTAATACTGACACAAAGGAATTTACAATCACAATCGGAACACCGCCTGCCTCTCAGTTATTAATAAAAGAAGCAAAAATCCAAAAAGGATCTGGTAATCCAGTAACTGATTTAGTTGCTGATTTGAAGATTGAACAGGTTATTAAGATAGCTAAGATGAAAGCTGATTCTCTTTTAGGAAAAACAACAAAAGAAAGAGTAAAAGAGATTCTTGGCACATGCAGATCAATGGGAATAATGGTTGAAGGCAAAATTGCCGATGAAACAATCAAAGATGTCAATGCTGGCATGTTTGAAGAACAAATAAGATTAGAAAAGACAGAGATTTCAGCAGAAGAATTAAAGGAATTAGAAGAGGAAAAGAAGAAACTGCAAGAAGAATTTAAAGCCAGAAGAGAAGAATTCATGGCAAAAGCCAAACAAATACAGGCGCAGATGGCAGGTAAAGAAAACAAGTTTATCAAAAACGCAATGATAGAAGCAAAGATACCTCAGGAAATAATTAAAGAATTAATACCTGAAGAAAAAGCTGCACCAGGAGCAGCACCTGCTAAAAAGTAGTTTCTTTATTTTTTTTCTTAATATTTTTTTATTATAATTATGAAAAAATAAAATAACAAAAAAGTTTCTTAAATAA
>CAYMPC010000065.1:0-3263 GCA_964392465.1 uncultured Methanosarcinales archaeon
ATTCAACTTGGGCTATTGCTGTCTGGCATTCAGGACACCATATTGAAGGGCTTTATTTTCTATATTCTCTTCCTTTTTTATATAATTCTAAGAATGACCACTGGGATATTTTTCTGCAATGATCGTTTATGCTTGAGTAGAATAATGAGAAGTCACAGCTCATCCCTATATTTTTCCAGTCTTGAACAAAAGCAGGCCTTATTTCCTCTAATGTATCTAAACATAATTTAATGAATTCAGACCTTTTCATATTTACAGATCTGACTTTCTTCATTTTTTCAATAAGTCTTTCTGTTGCCAATCCGTTATCGTCTGTGCCAAAAGGGTAAAAAACATTTTTACCTTTCATCCTTTGATATCTTACAATAAAATCCTGCTGTGAATAAGAAAAAGAATGCCCAAGATGCATGCTGCCCGAAACTGTTGGAGGGGGAGTATCTACAACAAATAGCTCTCTTGTTATATCTTCTTTATCAAATTTGTAAATGTTATTTTTTTCCCAATATTCCTGCCATTTTTTTTCAGCTTCTTTTGGATCATATGTTTTTGGTAATTCCATAATTCCCATAATTCCCACCTTTTATTTCTTGTTTATCTTGTTTTTAATAAAAAGCTTTCTCTTCTGATTATCTTCTTTTATGAAATATCTAAGAAGAAAAAGCCACTGAACTAATCTACCACAATAACCTGGCTATTCATGAGAAAGATAAAGAGATTTTAATATATAAAGGTTTGGTAAAAATGAAAAAAGATAATGAGATTATTTAATTTTGGTTTTTTTTGAAAAAACACAGAAATTATATATTCAGAAGAATAATATCTTGAGTTAGATGGAAAAAGAAATAAAAAAAGCTTTAAACAAAATATTTTCAATATTTCAGAATCGATTAAGGTTTGTCCTTATTATGGTTATACTTTTTTTAGTTGTTGCTTTTTTTATGCAATATATAAAAGCAATAATAATAGCTATAATTTTTATCATATTAGCTGGCTTGTCAAAGTTTTATCATAGGTTTTTTAAAAGCAGCTTGGGAATTGACCTTGTTTTCTTTACAACCCTTATGATTTGCCTCGCTTATAACAATATGTTTTTGTCTTTTTTAGTTGGATGGCTTGGTTTAATAATTGCTGATACTATTGGTTCAAGGTTTTCCTATACCTCTGTTATTTCACTTTCTGCATTAAGCATTGTTATTTTAGTCTCAAGGTTTTTTTCAGGAATTGATATTATGCTTTCTGCAATTATCTTAACAATAATATATGATTCTGCTGCTGTCTTTTTATATACTTTAATGGGAAGCACATATAATAGAATAATTGTTTTTCTTGCATCTCACTTTTTCTTTAATCTTTTTTTAATTGTAAATTTTTCAAGAATGCTGATGCAGATTATGATTTGAAGAAAATAAAGCAATAAGAAAAAATGAAAAAATTATTTATGCGTTACTTCAACATTGACTCCCTTCTTTGTTTCAACAACAACTCTAACATCATTGCCTTTATTTTTTGATTTTTTTGTTTTTGCTGGTTTTTTCTTTTTAGCAGAAGGCTTTTTTGTTTTCGCGATTGTGGTAGTAGCCTTTTTTTTAATAACTTTAGAGGCTTTAGGGGTTTTAGGAGATTTAAGTGTCTTTCCTTCTTCTTTTAGTTTCTTTTCCCCTTCTTTTTTTAAGTCTTTTTCCAATTTTATAAGTTCTTTTTCAACTTCAGAAAAAGTTCCTTTTTTGCTTGTTTTTGCTGCTTTTTTAGATTTAAGTGTTTTTGTCTTTGCTTTTTTTCCTGCTTTCTTTTTTGATTTGATTTTTTTTGCTTTCTTTTTTCTTGCTCTTTCTTTTACTTTAGTTTTTATAACTGATGTTTTATGATGTATTATTACTGGCTTTTCAACAACTTTTACAACTTCAACTTTTCTTTCTGTTTCTGTTTCTCTTTCTTTTTTAAATTCTGGCGGTTCTGCAGATTCACTTAATACATCTTTATTTTCAACATAATAGCCTTTATATTTCAAAACATCTGTAACAACCATATCAACTAATTTATGGTCTTTCCATCCTTTACTCAAAAGATTTTTCCTTATTTGTTCAGGAGAATATCCTTTTTGGATAGCCCAAATAACATAATTCTGAACTTTATAAAGATCAGGAGCAAGCTTTTTTAGATATAAAGTATCTGTATCTTCCTCAAGCTCGACAATCCCTTTTTCAAACTTTTCAATATCTTTGGATTCCATTGTTTCATATAATTTAATTTGTTCCAAATCCCTTTTTTCTTCTTCAGCAAGTTTCTCAAGTTCAACTAGTTCCTCTTTTTCTTCTGCTGTCATTCTTTGAAGTCTCTGCAATTGATACAGGATCATAACTAAAAATATCAAAAATAGGAAGACTAATACAAAGAATATTTCAGGCAACGGCAAATTTGCTCCAAATACTATCATTTATTCCACCTCTTTAATAATAAATAAAACACTTCTATTTAAATTTTGATATTATTATGGTTTTTAATGTTTTTTATGAGACCTCTATATTTTCCTGGCTTTCATCAACTATATCAATTATTTTCCAAAGCCCTCCTTTATATAGATATCCTTTTATCTCATATGTTTTTCCTCTAGGTAAGCAATAGGGATTAGAGATTACTGGCATTACTTTAATTGAGCCATCTGTCTCAACCGAGGAGATATAATCAACTAAAAGGCTTTTTCCAAAAATTGAACCTGGATCATTTATGTTCAACTCAATATCTACTTTTCCATCTATATTTCTGTTATTGATTACATAATATAAATCATAGCAAATCAAATTGCCTTTGCTTTCCTGCTTGAATTTGGGCATAGGAGCTATCATAAAATCTGGGATATCAACTATTATTGGAACTTCTTCTGAGATTATGCTTGTCTCTCCTATTTTTGCTAATATATTGAATGAAGCAGACTGCATTGAATAATCTTTAATCAAAACATTAAATGTTATTTCTTTCTGCTCTTGTGCAGCTAGCTGACTTATATCTATTGTGTCTGTCTCTGCAACTAACTTCTGAGGGAGATTTAGATAAATCTTTATTCCTGAGAGTGCTGTATTTAGGTTATTTTTGATTTTTACTTTTATTCTTGCCTCATCCAATACCCTGAGTTTTGTTGATTGATCAATACTTACTGTTAAAGCATAATTTATATCACTGAGACAATTTTCATCAGTAACACCATTACAATTATCATCTATATTATTACCACACTTAGCAAGTTTTGGTTTTTTCTTTTTCTTTTT
>CAYMPC010000066.1:0-3011 GCA_964392465.1 uncultured Methanosarcinales archaeon
ATCAATCTCTTTCATCATTTCTGTGAATTCAGGACAGCTCATCCCGAATATCGGCCTGCCGTCATAATCAATCCTTCCTCTTTTCAGTAGTGCTTCAGAAACTTGCCTTGCAACATCAAGGCTTTTAGCCCATATTACATTATGGACCTTTCTTCCTTTTCCTCCTTGAGAATAGATTAAAGATAGTTCTGATGTGAGCATAAAAGGAAAGCCTGTCTTTGTTCTTAAAATGCCTGTATCATCTTCCACAAGCTCTTGTTTTAATTCCTGCTGCCATTTCGGATGCTGAAAATCTCCTGTCCCTAGAAGATTTACACCTTTTATCTTGGCATATTTCTCCATGTTTTTTATATCAAGGTCTTTAGAGCATGCTCTGCTATATTTAGAATGTAAATGCAAGTCTGATATTATTTCCATAAATGATTCAACCACACAATAAAACAAAATGTTGAAAATTATTTAAAGGTTGTGAATAATGACAGTATGCCTTATCAATAATGACAAAATATATTAAAGGACAAATAAAGTAAATAGATATGCAGTTTAAAAATTTCACATTAGATCCATTTCAAGTAGAAGCTGTTAATTCTGTTGAGAAAAATAATTCTGTTGTTGTATCAGCTGCTACCGGAACAGGAAAAACACTTATTGCAGATTATATTATTGATAAATATCTTAAAGAAAACAAAAGAATTATTTACACTGCTCCAATAAAAGCTCTTTCTGGACAGAAATATAGGGATTTTAAAAAGGAATATGGAGAAGAGAATATTGGAATAATGACAGGAGACATTGTCATTAATCCTGATGCTCCTATTTTAATTATGACAACAGAGATTTATAGAAATATGCTTTTGGCGAAAGATGAGATTTTAGAGCATGTCACCTATGTTATTTTTGATGAGATTCATTTTATCAATGACATTGAAAGAGGGACAATTTGGGAAGAATCTATTATTTTCTCTCCTCCTCATATAAGGTTTTTATGCTTATCTGCCACAATTCCCAATGCAAAGCAGTTTGCAGAGTGGATCCAAAGCATAAAAAAGCATCCTGTAGATGTTGTCAAATATGATAAAAGAGCTGTCCCTTTAGAGCATTTAGTCTATGATATCAGATTAGGTGTTACAAAGATTGATAATGTGATTAATGATAAGAGTTTGTCTCATTCTTTTGAAAAGGAAAAAAGGAAAAAAAAGAAAAAGGGAAAAAAAGAAAAGTCAAATAATTTACTTCCTTCACATATAGATTTAATTTATTCTATTCAAGATAAACTGCCTGCTATTGTTTTTGACTTCTCAAGAAAAGACTGCGAAAAAAAAGCAATAGAGCTTGCAAAGAAAAGAGATTTTATAGATAATTATATAAGAGCAAAAATAGTAAACTTATCTAATCAGCTTATCTCTACTGAATATAGGTCATTGGAAAGCATTCAAAAATTAAAGTATGTCTTAAGTAGAGGGGTTGCATTCCATCATGCTGGATTATTACCAAAAGCAAAAGAACTGGTTGAACTGCTTTTTTCTGAAGGTATTATAAAAGTATTATATGCTACAGAAACATTTGCAGTAGGAATCAATATGCCTGCAAAAACAGTATGCTTTGCCTCTCTTGAAAAATTTGACGGTATTAATTTCAGGTATATTAACTCAAAAGAATATTTCCAGTTAGCAGGAAGAGCAGGAAGAAGGGGTATTGATACTATTGGATATGCAATTTCTATTGTTGAGAGAGGCTATACTGACTTGGAGAAAGTTAAGCAGATGTCTATAAAAGATGATATCCCTATACAATCACAGTTTAATTTAAGTTTTAACAGTGTTCTTAATTTAATAAAGAATCACAAACCTTCTGAAAGAGAGATTATATTAAAGATGAATTTTGATTATTTCCTTAAAAAACAAAAAAGCAACACCCAAGTAAGAATTATGGCCAGCTATAATCACAAACTAAAAATATTAAAAAGCATGGGTTATGTCACTGGAGAATCTTATGGGGAAACATTAACAGAAAAGGGTTTGTTTGCTACAAAAATCTATTCAAACGAATTACTTATAACTGAAATTTTTTATTCTGAACTTTATAAAGAATTATCAGAAGCAGAACTTAATATTGTTGTTGCTGCTGTTATTTATGAACCAAGAGGAAAGGATTATTTTACTTTGAAAGGGATTGAAAGGACTTATGATAAAATAATGAGAACATTATCCAGCCGCAATTATATCATGAAAAACATAAATAAACTTCATGTGAAGAGAATGTGCAGAGTAATTGGCGATTTTAGCAACGGATGTGATTTCAAAGATCTTATTGACTTATCCAACCTTGATGAAGGTGATTTAATAAGATTAATCAGAAGGATAATAGATATGCTAAGACAGATAAAGCATGCTTCTACAGATTATGAATTAATGGACAAAATACATTTTTGCCATGAAAAATTATATAGGGATGTTGTGAAGTTTGAGTTCTAGTTATGTTAGTCCTTTTATAAATGCAAACAAGATAAATAAGATATAACTAATTAAAATAATCACTCCCCTTTTTCTTCCTATTCTCCAATTATATCTTACAAAATATGCAAATGCAATGCTGAAAAAAGTCATTATAGGGATTATAAAAAGTAGACTCATTTCTGAAATATAAATAGGAGATATCAAACCAGAAATCCCTAAGATTAATAATAAATTTCCTATATTGCTCCCAATTATATTGCATATTACAATGTCTCCATATCCTTTTTTTAATGCACTTAAAGTGACTATCATCTCTGGAAGAGATGTTCCTATTGCAACAAGACTCAATCCTATTAAACTAGGAGGTAATTTAAGCATAGTAGCGACCCACATAGAACCTTCAACAAAATATTTTGCACCAAACATTACTGCCACTCCACCTAGAATAATTAATAAGATATCATTCATAATTCCTTTTTTATTTTCACTTATTATTTTATTATCTTTAATAATACTTTCTGTGTATAGCTTTTTTATTGCTCTTTTTAGTAATTC
>CAYMPC010000067.1:0-2558 GCA_964392465.1 uncultured Methanosarcinales archaeon
TACAACATCTTCAATCAAGTATGTTCTTTTTATTCTTTGGAAGAGATCGTTTATTTTTTCACTTAGGAGATAGCGCTCATTAGGACTTAAATCTTGGCTGTCTTTAAAAAGATTATATATCTTTCTATATAGGACATTAAGCTCTTTATAATCATAATTTTGTATTTTTTTGTTTCCATACTCAACAAGATAATCTATTTTTTCCACATCCGACTCAACATGTGTAGGAAAATCAATAACTTCTTTTTCCTGGGAAAATTCCTCACTATAGGCTAAGGCAGATTTGACAAAGGGTTTTTCTTCTTTATTAGACTCCGGAGAAGGAGGATTTAAATCAAATCTTGGCTTTTCCCCTTCTAAAGGATTTATATCGAAATTTATTGGTTCTTCTTTTTCCTCTGGAGGCTGCATAAAAGTGACAGTTGCAGAAAAATCTTTTTCAGGAGTTGGTTGTAGGAAAGTTGATTCTTCTTTTTTTTCAGGTATCAAAAAGGGATACTCTTCTTTTTTTTCAGGAGGTTTAATTTGTGGTGTATTTAAAGTTGGGTAACTTTGGTTACTCTCCTGTTTTTGTTGATAAAAAGGCGAAGGAGCAGAAGTAGACCGCATGGGCGCAGAATCATTCATGCCATTAAGCCTAAAATTATTGCTAGTTTGCGTAATCTGGACAGATTCTACTTTTTTAGATGTTTCAGAAGGAAGAAGATCAGGAGTTTTAATTAAATATACATAAGGCGTTGTTAATTTGTAGTCTACTTTCACAACACCATCTTCTTCTAGATATTCTATTGATTTTTGGACGTCTTCTTTCGGCAAAGAAAGGACTCTTGCAATATCATTTATAGAAACAGATTTTTTTGTTTTCAAATAATCTAATATAAGATCAACATTTGCCTTTACCATATTTCTTATTTTATGAATAGATACTATTTAAATATATCGGCTAGAGGGTTAGAGATAGGCCCAGGCATCGAAGAAAGAGAGATAAAATAAAAAAACAAAATAGAAAAAATATTAACTTTATTTACCCATTATTCTATACATTCCAGTCCCGCAAGTAGGACATTTGCCCTTCATGGCTTTTCTTCCATTATCCATGGTAACTTCCTTAGCTTCGCTTATCTCTCTTTTTGTTTTACATTTTACACAATATCCTTCCATTACTCTCTACCTCCGAACGTGATTATTTTTTTATAAAATCTTATAGCTTAAAAAGTTTATCCTAACCTTTCTGGTTTATTTATCAAAAAGCTTTGCAGCAACAGCACCTGCACCAATTAAACCGACATCCTGGTTAAGAATGACAAGAACATTTACTTTTTTTAACAAAGAAGTATATCTCCTGTGACTCAAAAACTCTTCAACAAAATATCTTTTCAGATAGGGTTGTATTGCCGAAGAGATTCCTCCTGCCAGATATACCTTTGAAGAGATAAGATTAAGAGCAGAATCCCTGACAAATCTTGCATAAAACTTTGTGAATATTCTTAAAGTCATATCGCATAATTTATCTTTTGAGCTATGTTCTGTAATTAGCTTTGCCTTATTTACAGGCTCTGCTTTTATAAGATTTCTTATTTTTAGATTTATTTCCATATTTGTTTTTATTTCAAGATGATCATAAATGTCAATAAGCCCATTGCCTGAAATTACGTCTTCATAATATACTTGGCTTCCATATTTGTCTTTAAGATAATCAAGAAGGGCATAATCCTCAATATCTCCGACAGCAAGGGTAGTTAGTCCGCCTTCACAAGGATATACTTGATTATTTATTATATATGCTTTACCTAATCCAGTTCCAGGACCAACAACCATCTCTACATTATTATTAAAGCCTTTACCTCTATTCAGGACAAGGAAATCTGATTTTTTTAAAAAAGAAACACCATAACCTATTGCATGAAAATCATTTATCAAAGTTACATCCTTTAATTTTGTTTTCTTCTTAATATCTGCTAAATCAACAGACAAGTCAGCATTTGTCAATTTTGCTTTGTTTCCTATTACTGGCCCTGCAAAGCCAATACAGCAAGTTTTTGCAACACCCTTATTAAAATCACTTATGAAATGGTTTATATTTTTTATATTGTTACTTAGAGTGTGATGATATTTTTTTATTACAGGTTTTTTATCTTTTATTTCAAGAAAAGCAATTCTTGTATTTGTTCCGCCAACATCTAATGCCAAAATTAAATTCTCCTTCATATCTATCTTTAAAGAATAAGTGCTTTATATAATTTCTTATTTCCCTTATTCTATAACTAAGGGAGTCTTTTACATTACTTTATATTACCTTAAAAAAGAAGGAAACTCATCTTTGTATTCCTGGTAGAATAAAAACAATTTTAGTCCAATTGCAATAAAAGTCATAATTGTCTTCTGCAATAAATAAAATAAAACAACAGAAAACGGGAAGTATATTACCTCCCGTTTAAGTCCTTACTATATTCAATGAGATACTCATATATAGATACAAGAGTACTCAAGTCTAACTCTCTAAGCCTACCTATCTTTCCTATACCAATAAGTCCATAGGATCCATCAGCATACACTTC
>CAYMPC010000068.1:0-2524 GCA_964392465.1 uncultured Methanosarcinales archaeon
AGATAGGAACTGTGTTCTTGCGATTATACCAAAAAGTTTTCCTTTCCCAAACAAAGTACATGAGATATTTACTATTTCAAATACTTATAACTTAATTAACCTTGTCTCATACAATCTTCTTAGCAAAAAATCTCCTGAAAATTATCCTATTCTACTTTTTTTTAAAGGAAACAACAGAGAAGAATATGTTAATAAAAATAGAGATGCCTTGCTTGAGTTAATGGACCTTACTCAAAATAGGAATATATCCTTAATAATCGTTGTCTTTCCTGTTTTAAGAAATAATTATGTAAGAGATAAATGGATTATCAATAAACTAGAGGAATACAATTATTCAATTGATCTATATCCTGTTTTTAAAAGCGAAGCAGCGTTAGAGGAATTCAAAACAGCAAGGGATGATGAAATACATCCTAACAAAAGAGGACATGAAATTGCCGCAGAGACTATTTTCACTTTTTTAAAGGATAAAAAGATTATATAAAATAACTTTCAGTTAAGAATTAATGTCCAATTCATAACTTAAATTATCAGCCAAATTTTCAGCTATTAGCCTACTACCGTAAGTAGTAGTGTGGCCAAAAGTTCTTCCGACAAAATCATAAAATAAAGTATCATAACTAGTATTTAAAAGAGCAGAGTTAAAATTGTGTTCATTACTAACAAAAAAAAGGTTTTTTCTATCCTTTGTTTCAGTAAAATAGTCTTTTAATTGATTAATTGAGAGAGTTGGATATTGCATAACAACCATTTTGATATTTTTACTATTAATTAGGTTATACATCTCTTGATAATGTAATTTTGATGATTCGTATCCTTTTGCATTGGAAAAAATATCAAATCCTTTCATTTCCTCTCTAAAAAAGATTCTTGCTTTCTCTTTTGTTGTAATATTAAAGTAAGCATATCCCCTCATTAAATAATGGATATTCATATCATAATAAATGGGAGAAGGATCTGTTTCAATAGCCATATTCAGATTATAAATCGCTTTCTCAAATAAAGTAGAATTATTTTCTATTTCTGCAAGTTCTATGTATGCTGAACCAAGTTTTCTTCTGATATCTGCAATATTAGGGTTATAAGAGAGTGAAATTTCATAGGAGTGTATCGCTTTATTTAAAAATTCTATATTTTTAGTTACATCAATATTATCATAATTTGAAGCATTAGACAAATACAAATCTCCAAGATTAACAAATTGACACCATTCCCTTACTTTTTTTGAGGTAATCTCATCCAATTTTCTATAAAAGACGAAAGAACTCAAAGTATAGTTGCTTTCACATGCTTCTGAAACATAATATCCTCTTAAATAATTGTATTTTTTGTTTTTATATGTTTCAATTAACCAATATACTAATTTAGGGGTTTTTAACTTGCTTTTTATGATATTATAACGAAACATGTACTCTGAAAAATCATTTATCCCTATCATAGTTATAACCATGTCTGGTTGATAATAGCTCAAATAATTAGGTAATCTTGATAAGACAAGTGCTGTTGTCGTCCCTGGTATTCCTTCATTATAAATAACAAATTTTAAATCCTTTCTTTTAGTATTTAGTATTTTTTCAAGTTCTTTTGGCCAAGATTCTGCGCCAATTTGTTGAGCTGTTGTAGAATCTCCTAACGCAAGTATCTTATAAGTTGGTTCATTATACTTAAAAAAAGTATTTCCTCTCTGTATAAGATAAATAATCCCGCTTGCGGCTTGAAGAATTAGTTCTAATACAATTAAACCAAGAATCAAACCTAGCAAAAGTAAATAAATCTTTTCTAAAAAAGGCTTATTTTTTCTTTTCATTTTGCACATAACTAACATTCCCAAAAACATAAGCTATCTTATGCAACTTATATAAAAAGAAAACAATGATTGTCTGCATGATATTTAAAGGCTGATATTCTTTTTTTAGTCTTCCAGTAAAAACCCATGCAAACCTTGGTCCATCTATTAAATCAAGCAAAAAACCTATATAAAACTTAAATTTGCTTCCACTTTTTATTGAGTTAAGTTCTGGATGATCTGGACATTTTAATTTGACAAGATAATTACCTTTCCCATATCTATATGCCTGCTTCAAATAAGATTTCAAACTATTATTTAGGTTGTGAAAAACCGTAATTTCCTCTATAAGTTCTAATTTTATTCCTTTTTTAAAAGCCCTCCAGCAAAACTCAAGATCTTCTCCAGCAGGATATTTGAAATCTTCATCAAAATAGCCTATTTTTTTAAAAACAGTTTTTTTTATTGAAAAATTACATGTAGGAAGAAAGATAAGCTGCTTTTTTCCATCTATGTTATCTCTCATTGCATTTGTAGTCAAAAACTGGCTTGCAACTGCATAAAGATTTTGTTTATTGATTTCTGTTATTCCTCCAATTATTCCTGCTGCGCTTTCTTTATGTGCTCTTACTATATTATCTGCAAATTTTTTATCAGCTATACAATCAGAATCAATGAATGCAATCAAATTGGATTTGGCTTTTTCTACACCTAAATTCCTTGCAGAACCTGGCCCGC
>CAYMPC010000069.1:0-2305 GCA_964392465.1 uncultured Methanosarcinales archaeon
GAACTAGAGCCAGAAAAGGCATTCGGAAAAA
Source organism: uncultured Methanosarcinales archaeon (assembly GCA_964392465.1). Lineage (GTDB taxonomy): Archaea > Nanobdellota > Nanobdellia > Woesearchaeales > GW2011-AR15 > JAAXVZ01. The sequence goes on from CAYMPC010000069.1 coordinate 32, forward strand.
AGAATGCAAAATTATTAAGATTAATACCTTCAAAGGTTTTTGCAAAGGAAAAAATAGCGCCTTTTCCAGGGTTAGAGGTAAATATTGATAATATGTATGGCATAGTACGAACTGTTTCAGGAGGAAGAGTTATTGTTGACTTTAACCATCCTTTATCAGGAAAAAAAGTCAAATATGAGGTAAAAGTCAATAAAATAGTTGAATCTCCTTTAGAAAAAGCAAAATCTGTTTTTAAGAATGAATTAAATATAGTTGATACAAAACTAGAGCTTGAAGGTGAAAAATTAATTGTTGAAGAAAAAATTCCAGAGCAAGTAATTGATGCAATTAAAAAACGAATATTGGAATTGATTCCTGAAATAAAAGATGTAGTTTTGAAGAAAAGTTCTGTCAAAAAAGAGGAAAAAGAAACCGAGAAAACAGAGGAAAAAAAAGAATAAACTCTCTCGGGTCCTTAATTTAGGTTGTAGTTAAGTTTATATATAAGTACTACAATAGAGTTAATATAAAAATATTTAAATAAATTCGGGTGGAGGTGTCTATTTTGGATAGCATAATTAAAGCTGGTACTGAAAGAGCGCATATTTCTCCAAAAGGTGTTTCTTTAGACCACTCAAAGCAAAATGTTATGGACAAAGAATTAGAGGAGCTTCTTGCTAAACAGAGAGCCACAATAAAAGTAATAGGTTGTGGTGGAGCAGGAAACAATACTATTAACAGAATAACAGAAGTTGGAGTTACTGGAGCAGAGACAGTTGCAATTAACACAGATGCTCAGGATTTATTATATACTTCTGCTGATAAAAAAATCCTTATTGGAAAGGAATTGACAAAAGGATTGGGAGCTGGTTCTATACCAAAAATTGGTGAGGAAGCAGCAAGAGAGACAGAATCTGAAATAAAGTCAGCATTACAGGGAGCAGATATGGTTTTTGTGACTTGTGGTTTAGGAGGAGGAACAGGAACAGGCTCAGCTCCTGTAGTTGCAGAAGCAGCAAAGAAACTAGGAGCATTAGTTGTAGGTATTGTAACAATGCCCTTTTCTATGGAAGGTAATAGGAGATATGAAAATGCTTTATTAGGATTAGAAAAATTAGAGCATAGTGTTGATACCTTGATTGTTATTCCAAATGATAAATTATTGGAATTAGCTCCAGATTTACCTTTGCATACAGCATTTAAAGTTGCTGATGAAATATTGACAAATGCAGTTAAAGGAATAGCTGAATTGGTTACAAAGGCAGGCCTTGTAAATCTTGATTTTGCAGATATAAGAGCTATTATGGGATCAGGAGGCGTTGCTTTAATCGGAGTAGGAGAATCAGATACAGAAAACAGAGCTATAGAAGCAGTCCAGAAAGCAATTGAAAATCCTTTGTTGGATGTTGATATTGGAGGGGCTTCAGGAGCATTGATTAATGTTGCAGGCGGTCCAGATATGACCTTGGAAGAAGCTAGAAAAGTAGTTGAGACAGTATCAACAAGACTAGATGAAGATGCCAGAGTAATTTGGGGAGCCCAGATTTCAGAAGACTTAGAAGGATCCATAAGAACAATCTTGATTATAACAGGAGTCAAAAGCTCACAAATATTTGGACCAGCTAAGAAATTGGTTGAGAAGAAGAAAAAAGAGATTGAATCTGAGCTAGGAATTGAGTTTGTTGATTAGATATTATTATTTTTTAATTCTTATTTTTTTAATTTTTAACATAATACTTAATAATCAGAGTAGTCTCGGCGTTTACACTTTTACAAATCGTAGACGCCCACACACGGATGTCTTTCATATATTATTTAATATCTTCCTCTGCTGAATATTATAGAAGGTATTGTTTTTAGGATTATTGTTATATCTTGAATTAAAGACATGTGTTTTATGTAATATATGTCATATAGGACGGCTTTGTCAAAGTTTAACTCATGTCCTCCTGATACTTGCCATAATCCTGTCAATCCAGGCTTAATCTGGAATCTTGCCTGTCTCCATCCTTTAAAATAGGTTAATTCTTCTTTTAAATGAGGCCTTGGCCCTACAACTGACATATCTCCTTTAAAAATATTTATCAATTGAGGCAATTCATCCAAGCAGCTTCTTCTTAATATATTTCCAAACCAAGTAACCCTTGGATCTTTTTTCATTTTAAACAGGCCCTTAACTTCATGATCAAGAGTATGCTTCATTTTGTCTGCATTTACTACCATTGTCCTGAATTTGACTAATTGAAAGGGCTTCAGGTTCTTTCCAAGTCTTTCATGCTTATAAAGAACAGGGCC
>CAYMPC010000070.1:0-2300 GCA_964392465.1 uncultured Methanosarcinales archaeon
ATTCATTTTTTTTATTTTTTTATATATACTTTATTTATAATAATAGGTGTAACAGGCACATCATCATAATAACCAACAGAATGTGTCTCAACTGCTTTTATTTTATCAATTGTGTCAAATCCTGAGATTACTTTTCCAAATACTGCATATCCATAACCTTGGATTGATGTATCTCTATAATCCAAAAAAGCATTATTCTCAACATTGATAAAAAATTGTGCAGTTGCACTATCAATAACACTTGTTCTGGCCATTGCTAATGTATATTTTTCATTTTTCAATCCATTGTCTGCCTCATTCTTTATAGGTGCTTTTGTTTCCTTCTGATTCATATTCTGATCAAATCCACCTCCTTGAATCATGAAACCATCCATAACTCTATGGAATATTAAGCCGTTGTAAAAACCTTCTTCAACATAAGAAATAAAATTTTTCACTGTTATTGGTGCTTTTTCTTCATTTAATTCAACTTCAAAATTTCCTAATGTTGTCTCAAAGACTGCTATATTTTTCATTTTATTTCCTCCAAAATAAGTAATTATAGTTATTAATGAAATTATAAAAATCAAAAGTAGAATAACTGTTCTTTTTGTGCTCATTTTTTTTTGTTTTTTAGTTTTCATATTATCCTCGGTCCTTTTAAATATCCTTCTTTTTGGTGTTTAGTATTTTCCAAAGCAGTTTCATTGCTAATTGGTTTTTTAGGAATATCCTCTCTTAAAGAATTTCTAAGTTCAATCGGATGATAACTAGCTTTTATATTTGAGGTATCAGCTTTTTGTATCTCAGAAAATGCATTCAATATTTCTTTAAGCTGCGGCAAAAATTCTTCTATCTCTTTTCCAGTAAGGTTTAAACGTGCGACTTCTGCAACATGCTTTATTAATTCTTTATCTATTTTCATATAAAAAAAGATAAGAAGCGCATATATAAATCTTTCAGAAAGAACACATATTTCTAAACTTATTTTTAATAATCAAATTTGTCCAGATTAGAAATCTCTTTAACATTAAGCACTTTATAACCTGCATGCTCAGCTATCTGTAATATTTCATCAGAGTCATCTATAACCAAAGTGTCTTTTTTGTAAAAATTGTGCTTTTTTTCTAATTGAATCCAGAAAAGAACTGTGTCTTTTTTCCCTGACTCGATAAAATCTACATATTTATTTAAATTAAACCTGTCTAGAAAGAGCAGAATTGTCCTTTCCTGTGAGATACTTACAATTCCTATTCTTTTTTTATTATCTTTTATTTTTTTGAATATTTTTGGAATAGAGCCAACCTTCAAAGAAGATGCATATTTTATATACTTTTCAAGAATAGTATAATATATTTCTATGCAGTTTATTTTTTTGCACAAATCATAAGTATCAACTCTCTGTTTTCCTGTCTCTTCTTTCAGTTTTGTTATTTCTTTCTGCAATTCAATCTCTGAAAGATTATGTTTTGAAACAATTTCTCTTAATAATTCACTGTACATTTTTGAATATATTGAAGAATCTATAATAGTATCATCCAAATCAAATATGTATAATTCTGTCATTTCAAAAATATCCTTTTTTCAAAAATAGGAAAGTAGCTATAATTGATAAGATAGATGTCAAAATTATAACATAAACAAAAGCCAGATGAGATGATTGAAAAGGAAGTTCTACATTCATACCATAGAAGCTTGTAACTATTGCAGGTATAGCTAATATTATAGTTACTGAAGCAAGAAATTTCATCACAATATTAAGATTATTTGATATTAAGGATGCATATGCATCCATTGTGTTGCTTAGGATATTAGAATAAACACTGACCATTTCTATTGACTGCTTATTATCTACAATAATATCTTCAAGCAATTCCTCATCTTCCTCATACATTTTAAGAACTTTGCCCCCCATTATTTTTTCAAGGACCTTTTCATTTGACAAAATAGCTGTGTTAATATATACAAGACTTTTTTGAATTCCTAAAAGTTGTATTATCTCCTCATTTTTAAATGACTTTGTGACTGAAGATTCAATTTTTTCTATATTCTTTTCTATCTCTTCAAGAAGTTTTTGATAATGCCTGTTTGCCCTTGCTAAAATCTGAAGACAAAATCTTGTTTTTTTCGTGGTAAAAAAAGTCTTGACTTTCATATTAATGAAGTCATCAACTACACTATTATTTTCTGATGAAACAGTAATAATATTTTTTGAAGAGATAATTATACCTATAGGTAATGTTTCAATTATTTCTTCTTTAACAAAAGGCACTTTAATTATTATAAGAGCATTGCCATTTTCTAATTCTATTCTTGGTTTT